>NZ_JBHVET010000236.1:0-10952 GCF_042802135.1 Kitasatospora sp. NPDC057512 | reverse complement strand
GGGATGTCAGCCTCCGGGTGTCAGCTCCCGGGTTCTGCTCCCAGGTGTCAGCTCCCGGGTGTCAGCTCTCGGTGGAGCGGCGGCGGGCGGCCACGACCAGCGCCGCGCCCGCGGCGAGGGCCGCGACGGCGCCGCCGGCCTCCCAGCCGAGCCCGTCGGTGCCGGTGGCGGCGAGCGCGCCGGAACCGGTGGTGCCGGTGCTGCCGCTGCCCGTGCGGGTGCCGGTGGTGGTGCCGGTCCCGGTGGCGGTGCCGGTGGTGAGGCCGACCGGCTGCACGGTCTGCGGCTGCTGCCCGGTGCCACCGGTGCCCGCGCCCGTCCCCGCACCCGTCCCCGCACCGTTGCCCGAGCCGTTGCCCTGCTTGGCCGCCGCGGCCTCGTCCTCGGCCCGGGCCTTGGCCCAGCCGTCCTTGAGGAAGGCCAGGAGGTCCGCGTAGCTGCCCTCGTAGGCGGCCATGGCGGCCTTCTTCACCGCGGGGCCGCCGGTCTCGATGATCTGGGAGACCTTCAGCCGGTTGTCGCTGAAGCGCAGGTTCGGCAGCTCGACGGTCAGGAAGCGCCGCACGTCCTCGGCCTTGCCGTCCAGGGCCTTCTGGGCGGCCGCGGCGGTGACCGGACCGGTCTCCTTGTCGGCGATGACGCGCAGCACCTCGACCCGGTCGTCCTCGAACTGGGCCTTGGCGAAGCCCTCGTTGAGGAAGGCCTCGACGGCCGCGTCGGTGCCGGCGTCCAGCGCCTTGCTTGCCGCCTCGCGCACGCCCGGGCCGCCCTGGTCCATGAGCTGGCTGAGCTTGACCCGGTTGTCGTCGGCGCGCAGCCTGGGCAGCTTGGTCGTCAGGAAGGTCCGCAGGTCGGCCGCGCCGCCCTTGAGGGCCTGCTCGGCGCCCTCGCGCACGCCGGGGCCGGTCTTGGGGTCGGCCACCAGGGCCTCGACCTTGGCGCGGTCCTCGTCCTCGGCGCGGGCGGCGTACTGGCCGGTCGCCAGGAAGTCGAGGATGTCCTGGTAGCTGCCGTTCAGCGCCACGGCGGCGGCGAGGCGCAGCGCGGGGCCGGCCCCTTCGGCGCCGTCGGCGATCCGGGCGAGGCGCAGCCGGTTGTCGGGCTGCTGCTTCTCGGCGAGTTCGACCTCGAGGAAGTGGCGCAGCTCGGCGGCGCCGCCCTTGAGGGCCTTCTCGGCGGCCTCGCGGACCTTGGGGCCGGTGAGCGGGTCGGCGAGGATGGCCGCGATCTTGGCGCGGTCCTCGTCCTCGGCGCGGGCGACGTACTGGCCGGTGGTCAGGAACGCGGTGATGTCCTCGTCGGTGCCGCGCAGGGCGGCCTTGGCGGCCGCCTTCACGGCCGGGCCGCCGACGGCGTAGATCTGGGAGACCCGGACCTGGTTGTCGATCCTGGTCTGCTCGTCGTGCTCGACCGTCAGGAAGTGACGCAGCTCGGCGGCGCCGCCCTTGAGGGCCTTCTCGGCCGCCTCGCGCACGCCGGGGCCGCTCTTCGGGTCGGCGAGGATGCGCTTGACCTCGGCGCGGTCGCGCTGCTCCTGGCCGTCGGCGCCCTGGGGCGCGGTGTCCTTGGCGGAGTCGGAGCCGGTGTCGGGGCCGGAGATGCCGGTCGGCTTGGGGGTGTCGGTGGCCGAGGCCGTGGCGGGGAAGAGGACGGCGGGGGCCAGAACGGCGGCCGCGACGACGGCGGACACCCGGGGCAGCTTCATCTTGAGCGAGACCTGCTTTGTACGAAGGATCATGAAACGCCAACAGCATAGATCCACTTTTACGACTGCCATACCAATTATTTGCCGAATCCCCCAATCCCCCCCACCCGACCGCGTAGTGCACCGCGCCCCGCCCGCATATCGCCGACGCCCCGCCCGCGCCCCGCCTGAGCCCCGCCCGTCCGGGGCCGCCACTAGGGTGTGGCGGATGAGCTTCCACCTGGTCGTCGGACACGGGCCCGCCGGGGCCGCCACCGCCCGCCTGCTGGCCGAACAGGGCCACGAGGTCCGGGTCGCCACCCGTACCGGACGCCCCGCCGGGCCGGCCGTCCCCGGCGTCGAGCACCTCGCCCTGGACGCGAGCGACCCCGCGGCGCTGGCGCGGGCCGCCCGCGGCGCCGTGGCCGTCCACGGCTGCGCCGCGCCGCCGCTGCCGCAGTGGGCGCGGCTCTGGCCGGCGCTGAGCGCCTCGCTGTGCGCGGCGGCCGAGGAGAGCAGCGCGGTGCTGGTCATGCTCGGCAACCTGTACGGCTACGGGCCGGTGGCGGGGGCGATGACCGAGGACCTGCCGCTCGCCGCGACCGGCCCCAAGGGGCGGGTGCGGGCGGCGGCCTGGGAGCGGGCGCGGGCGCTGCACGAGGCCGGGCGGATCCGGGCGGTGGAGGTGCGGGCCTCGGACTTCTTCGGCCCCGGCGTCACCGACGGCGGCCACCTGGCCGCGCGGGTGATGCCCAACCTGCTCAAGGGCCGCCCGGTCGCGACGCTCGGCGACCCGGACGCCCCGCACAGCTGGACCTACCTGCCGGACGTGGCCCGGGCGATGGCCGAACTCGCGGGCGAGGAGCGGGCCTGGGGCCGGGCCTGGCACGTGCCCACCGCCCCTGCCCTGTCGGTGCGCGCGATGGTCGAGCGGCTGGCCGCCGAGGCCGGCGGCGGCCCGGTCGCGGTGCGCCGCCTGCCTGCGGCGGCGCTGGCCGTGGCGGGGCTGTTCTCCCCGCTGCTGCGCGAACTGCGGGAGACGCGTTACCAGTTCGACCGGCCGTTCACGGTGGACTGCTCCGCGTACGAGGCCGCGTTCACGGTGCGCGCCACACCGCTGGAGGAGCAGCTGCGGGCCACGGTCGCCTGGTGGCGCGAGCACGGCGGCCGGTGACCGACGGGGGCGTCGGCCACCGGCGGAGGCGGGCGCCCCTCCCCCCGCATCGCTCCGTATCCGTCCTTCCTCGTCCGTTCACCGGACACGGAGCCCCTGCCTCCGTAGGATTCCGTCCGTGGCCAAACGACGTGAGGTTGAGCGGGAAGTCCTGGGTTCCATAGGCGAGTTGGCGGCCTCCAAGCCGCCCGCCTGCGAGCTGTTCCGCGCGCTGCACACCCTGCTGCTGGAACCGCTCGGCTTCGACGGCGGCTGCTGGCACGGCAACGACCCGGTCACCGGGTTCCCCACCTCCACCGTCGCCGACGGCCTCGACCCCTCCCAGTTCGAGCAGGCCGTGCACCTGGAGCTCCAGGGCGAGGACTCCACCACCTTCACCGCGATCCGCACCGCCGGCCACCGGGTGCAGACCATCGACCGGGCCACCGACGGCCGCCCCGAACGCAGCGTCCGCTACCGGGAGTTGCTCAACCCCTGCGGCTACGGCGACGAGCTGCGGATCAACTTCGACCTGGGCGGCGGCCGTTGGGGCTCCGCGGCGTTCATGCGCGAACGCGCCCGCGGCCGCTACGACCTGCCCAACCTGCGCCTGGCCGAGCGCGTCGCCGCCCCGATCGGCGCCGCCCTGCGCGACACCCACCTCGCCGCCCTGCGCGGCGCCGGCAGCCTGCCGCCCGTCCCCGCCCCGGCCGTCGCCATCCTGGACCGGCACGGGCGGCTGCGCTCGGCGGACGCGGCGGCCCGCGAACTGATCGGGCGGATGGCCGAACCCACCGCCCACACCGGCGGGGTGCCCAGCGGCTTCCTCACCGTCGCCCGCCAGGCCGCCCGCCGCGGCGGGCCGGCCGAGGTGCGGGTGTGCACCCCCGACGGCCAGTGGCTGTCCCTGCACGCCTCCCCGCTGGACGGCCGACGCGGCGGCGTCGCCGTCGTCGCCTCCCCGGTCTCCCCGGTCCAGCGCCTGCCGCTGGCGATCCTCGCCCACGGCCTGTCCCCGCGCGAACAGGAGGTCGCCCTGCACGCGGTGCGCGGCGCCAGCACCAAGGACATCGCCGCGCTGCTCCACCTGACCGTGCCCACCGTCCAGCAGCACGTCACCGCCATCCTCCACAAGACCGGCGTACGCTCCCGCCGCGAACTGGTCGCCCTCCTGATGGCCGACCACCTCCCCACCCTCGGCCTGCCGCCGCGGTAGCGGACGCACGACGCACGACTCCCGTCCGCGGTGTCGCAGGCGGGGCCCAGGGCCTGTCGCCGAACTCGCGCCCGCGGGCCGGCGCTCCCCCAGCCTGGCGGCCGGGAGGTGCCCCCGCCTCCGCCTTGCGATGCGCGCACCCCGACGCCGCGCGCTGATCCGACGTGATCCGAAAGAGAGGACCTAGGCTCGGCGGTGCCGGGTCTCCGGGGCCTCCGGGGACCGCGGGGGTGTCCTGCGGGAAGGCGGGGTGTGCGCATGCTCGGGTACGACGCGGACGGGTTCGTGCGGGACGGGGTGCCGCACCGGGTGGTGGCCGGGGCAGTGCACTACTTCCGGGTGCACCCCCGGCTGTGGGAGGACCGGCTGCGGCGGGTGCGGGCGCTGGGCGTGAACACGGTGGACACCTACGTGCCGTGGAACTTCCACGAACTGCCCGACGGGACGGTGGACTTCACCGGCTGGCGGGACGTGTCCCGGTTCGTGCGGCTGGCCGCCGGCCTGGGCCTGGACGTGATCCTGCGCCCCGGCCCGTACATCTGCGCGGAGTGGGAGTTCGGCGGGCTGCCCGCCCGGCTGCTCGCGGTGGACGGGCTGCGGCTGCGCTGCGCGGACCCGGCGTACCTGGCCGAGGTGGACGGCTGGTTCGACGCGCTGGCGCCCGAGCTGCTGCCGCTGCTGGCGAGCCGGGGCGGTCCGGTGGTGGCGGTGCAGGTGGAGAACGAGTACGGCAGCTACGGCGACGACGCCGCCTACCTCGCCCACCTGCGCGACGGCCTGGTCCGGCGCGGCGTGGACTGCCTGCTGTTCACCGCCGACGGCGCCCACGACACCATGCAGCAGGGCGGCGCCATCCCCGGCCACCTCGCCACCGCCACCTTCGGCTCCCGCGCCCCCGAGCGCCTCGCGGTGCTCCGCCGCCACCAGGGCGAAGGCCCGCTGACCGCCATGGAGTTCTGGATCGGCTGGTTCGACCAGTGGGGCCTGCCGCACCACGTCCGCGACCCGAAGGAGACCGCCGCCTCGCTCGACGAACTCCTCGCCACCGGCGCCTCCGTCAGCCTCTACATGGCGCACGGCGGCACCAGCTTCGGCCTGTGGTCCGGCGCCAACCACTCCGGCGCCCACCCGCTGGACGCCGGCTACGAGCCGACCGTCACCAGCTACGACTACGACGCGCCGATCGGCGAGGCCGGCGAGCTGACCGAGAAGTTCCACGCCCTGCGCGAGGTCATCGGCCGCTACCTGCCCCTGCCGGACGGCGAACTGCCCGCTCCCGTACCCCGGGTGGCGCCGCAGCGGCTGGAGCGCGCGCACGGGCGGGCACCCCTGGCCGAGGCCCTGGACGCGCTGTCGCGGCCGCGACGGCACGCCGCGCCGCTGCCGATGGAGCAGGTCGGGCAGGACCGCGGCCTGATCCACTACCGCACCCGCGTCCCCGGACCGCGCCCCGAACTGCCGCTGCGCATCGACGGGTTGGCCGACCGGGCACAGGTCTTCGCGGACGGCCGCCCGCTCGGGACGCTGGAGCGCAACTCCCCCGGCGCGACCCTGCCGCTGGCCACCGGGCCCGACGGCGTCGTCCTGGACATCCTGGTCGAGGCCCTGGGCCGGGTGAACTACGGCCCGCAGATGGACGACCGCAAGGGCATCACCCGCGGCGTCTCGCACGGCCACCAGCGGCTCTTCGACTGGCAGATCCGGCCCCTGCCGCTGACCGACCTGTCCGCCCTGCGCTTCACCGACGACGCCGGGGCACGCGACGGGGAACCGGCCTTCCACCGCTTCACCGCCGAACTCCCCTCCCCCGCCGACGCGTTCATCGCCCTGCCCCACTGGGGCCGCGGACTGCTCTGGCTCAACGGCTTCCTGCTCGGCCGCCACTGCGCCGCCGGCCCCCAGCACACCCTCTACGCCCCCGCCCCGCTGTGGCGGGCCGGCGCCAACGACCTGGTCGTCCTGGAACTCGAACGCCACGGCATGGCGGTGGAGCTGCGCGACGCACCGGACCTCGGCCCGGTCACACCGGCCCCCAGCTCCGAGTACTGACCGGCCCGGGGCGCCGCTCGGAACATCGAGGGCCCCGCTCAGACGCCGATCAGGCGCAGCGAGGCCCACAGGGCCAGGACCGCGGCGGTGAGGGTGGCCGGGACGGCGAGCAGGCCGAGGCGGGTGAACTCGCGCAGGTCCACCGGTACGCCGCGGTCGCGGACGATGCCGCGCCACAGCAGGGTGGCCAGCGAGCCGGCGTAGCTGAGGTTGGGGCCGATGTTCACGCCGAGCAGGACCGCGAGGACGGCGCCGGGCCCGACGGGGGCGGCCAGCGGCACCAGGGCGAGGGTGGCGGGCAGGTTGTTGATGACGTTGGCGAGGACGGCGGCCAGGGCGGCGGTGGCGAGCAGGGCGGGCAGCGCGGTGCCGGACGGGACGAGGTGGGCGAGGCCGGCGGCCAGGCCGTTGTCGACGACCGCGCGCACCACGATGCCCAGGGCGAGGACGAACGCCAGGAACGGCAGGGCGGCCGAGCGCACCACCGTCGCGGGGGTGGCGTGGCCGCGGGCCAGGGCGCGGGCGGCCAGGACGGTGGCGCCGGCGGCCGCCGCCCAGGCCGGGTTGACGTCCAGCGCGGAGGCGAGGACGAACCCGGCGAGCGTGCAGCCGACGGTGGCCAGGGCGAACACCGGCATGGCGGGGGCAGGTCCGGCCTCGGGGGTCTCGGTGGGGGCGGCGTCCAGGTCGGCGGCGAAGCAGCGGCGCAGCACCAGGTACTCGACGCCGACCGCCGCCAGCCACGGCAGTGTCATCAGGGCGGCGAAGCGGCCGAAGCTCAGGCCGCTGGCGGTGAAGGCGAGCAGGTTGGTCAGGTTGGAGACCGGCAGCAGCAGCGAGGCCGTGTTCGACAGGTGGGCGCAGGCGTACAGGTGCGGTGCGGGCCGGGCGCCCAGGCGGGCGGCGGTGGCGATCACGACGGGGGTGAGCAGGACGACGGTGGCGTCCAGGCTGAGCACCGCGGTGACGACCGAGGCGACGGTGAACACCTGGACCAGCAGTCGGCGCGGGCGTCCGGCGGCGCTGCGCGCCATCCAGGCCCCGCAGGCGCGGAACAGCCCCTCGTCGTCGCAGAGCTTGGCCAGGACCAGGACGGCGGCCAGGAAGCCGATCACCGGTCCGAGGCGGGCGGCCTCGGCGGTGGCGTGCTCCAGCGGGACGGCGCCGGTCGCCACCAGCAGGGCGGCGGCCGGCACGGCGACGACGGCCTCCGGCCAGCCCCAGGGCCGGGCGACGGCGCAGGCCAGGACGAGCACCAGCAGTCCTGCGGAGAGGGCTTCGGCGCAGGCGGTGTTCAGGGCGTGCTCCTCGGGGGTGTGGTCGGTGCTCGCGCTCGGTTCGCGGCCCGGCGCAGCATGCCACATCGGCGGCGCGCGGCCGCCGGGCGGGTCGGGGGCCGGGAGTGTCGGCCCCCGGTCCCGTATCCCCTGGGTCGGGTCAGTCCCACCAGAAGGACCACTGGTGGGCGCCCACCAGCTGTTCGGCGTAGGCGGTGAGGGTGCCGGTGCCCTGGAAGACGAGGTCGGGGCAGAAGGCGGTGTGCTCGGCGGCCAGCGGGAGCGCCTCGGCGAGCGTGGCGGGCGGTACGGGGACGCTCAACTCCAGGGTGTCGAAGCCGACTTCGACGACCTGGGCGCCGAAGCGGCGTTCCCAGTCGGCGAGCACGGCGGCGATCCTGCCGGTGTCGGCGTGGTTCGCCGGTCCGCCCCAGCCGCAGACCGTCAGCGCCTCGGCGCCGCTGCCGGCCCGTACCAGGCCGAGGCGGACGTCCTTGAGGGAGCCCAGCACCTCGGCCAGCTCCCGGGCCTCGGTGCCGGCGGCGCCGTCGGGCACGGTGGCGGCGGGGGCGGGGCCGGGCCAGGTGCGGCCGTAGGGGGCCAGGGCCTCGTCCAGGATCCCGGCGTCCTCGCTCGCGTCCTCGCTCGCGTCGCCGTCCTCGTCCTCGTCCTCGTCGACCTGCTTCCACCAGCGGCGCAGCAGCGCCTGCGGGTCGTAGAGGGAGGGCTCGGCGGCGTCGGCCGGGTACAGCTCGCCGGACAGCCAGGGCCGGTAGTCGTCGCCGGTGCGGTCCAGCGGGCTGAGCAGCAGCGGCCACAGGCCGGTCCGCGGGTGGGCGCGGTGCAGCTGCCGCCACAGCCCGGCGGGCGCGGGGTCGTCGCTGATCCACAGCAGCGGCTGCCGCCCGTCGTCCTCGGCGACCAGCCGGCCGGGCGGCAGGTCGACGGGCAGGTCGACGGGCAGGGCGGCGAGGGCGGCGGCGAGGTCCGGGTGCTCGGTCATGCGGCCCACCGTAGGGGCGGGCACCGACAACCGGGCGGCCGTGGGCGCGTCAGGACCAGGGCAGGGCGGCCCGCGTGCGCCAGTAGGCCTCGGCGGGCTCGGCCATGGCGGCGAGGGCCGCGAGGTCCTCGGGGGTGGGGCGCAGGCGGGTGGCGGCGAGGTTGGAGGTGAGCTGGTCGGGGGTGGCGGCGCCGGACAGGACGGTGTCGGCCCAGGGCTGGGCGGCGGCCGCGGCCAGGGCGAGGGCGTCGGCGCTCGCGCCGGTGTGCTGTGCGAGGGCGCGCAGGGCGGTGGTGTCGGGGCCGGTGGCGTTGCGGCCGGCCAGGCGGCCGTTGGCCATGGCCTCCTTGACGACGACGAGCCAGCCGGCCGCGTGGGCCTCGGCGAGGGCGGGGGCGGCGGAGGTCTCCAGCAGGTTCCAGGTGGCCTGGACGGCGGTGAACAGCGGGCGGCCGTCCGCGGTGACGGCGAGGGCCCGGCGGATGGTGTCGGCCTGGGCGGGGCCGCTGGTGGACAGGCCGACCCGCACGCCTTCGGCGGCGAGGGCGGCGAGGCGCCGGTGCAGGGCGGGGTCGGTGAGGGCGGGGCTGTCGGGGGTGACGGAGTGGACGAGGTAGACGTCCAGGTGGTCGCCGAGCAGGGCGCGGGTCTCGTGGATCTGGCGGTCGTAGACGGCCGTCGAGTGCTCCTTGACCTCGTGTGCTGCGACTCCGCCGGTCCGCCAGTCGGCGGTGTAGGTGTAGCCCCACTTGCTGCCGACCGTCACCTCGGCCGCGGCCCGGGGGTGTTCGGCGAGCCACTGGCCGAGGAACTCCTCGGCGCGGCCGTAGGAGCGGGCGGTGTCGAGGTAGCGGACGCCGGCGGCGTACGCGGCGTCGAGCAGGGTGTGGGTGCGGGCGCGCAGGGCGTCGACGGTGCGGTCGGCGGGCAGGTCGGTGTCGCGCCCGAGGTTGATGTAGCCGGGCCGGCCGACGGCCGCCGTGCCCAGGCCGAGGCGCGCGGGGTGCGGGCGCGCGGCGGCGGGGGCGGGGGTTGCGGTGGCGGCGGGGTCGGTCGGCATGGCGGGCTCTCCTCGGGCGCGACGGTTCTCACCTGGGACCTTAGCCGCGCGGTGGTGCCGGGCCGTCAGCCGGCGGCGATGGTGGCGCGGATCCAGGGGGCGTAGGCGGGCACGTCGGTGTACAGGCCGGGGCCGCCCGCGCAGGGCACGCCGGGGGCGCCGGGGCCGGAGGTGGTGCCGACCAGTTCCCAGCGGCCGCCGCGGCCGCGCTGGATCTGGGGGCCGCCGGAGTCGCCGAAGCAGGCCATGGCCCGCGGGATCCGGCTGAGCGTGCACAGGCGGGTGGGGTCGGCGTAGCCGGGGGCGCAGTCGGCCGGTGCGCCGATGCGGCTGGGCAGTTCCTGGAGGCGCTCGGGGAAGACCATCTGCTGGTAGTCGCTGGTGTCGACGACGGTGCCGAAGCCGAGCAGCCGGGTGGGGGTGCCGGGGGTTCCGGGGTGTTCGGCGATGCGGACGGGCTGCCCGGCGGCGGGGCGGTCCAGGCGGACGAGGGCGAGGTCGTCGTGGTTGGGGCGGGTGGCGTCGCCGAAGCCGAAGCCGGGGTGGACGACGACGCGGTCGACGTCGCGTACGGTGCCGCCGCTGTCGCGGTGGGCGCTGCCGATGCGCACGGTGCCCTTGAGGGTGACGCCCACCACGCAGTGGGCGGCGGTCAGCACCCACTGGCGGTCGATCAGGGTGGCGCCGCAGGCGCCGTCGGGGAGTTGCTCGGCGCTCAGCGGGAGGGTGGCCATGAAGGGGTAACGCTCGGTGGAGTCACGGCCGTTGACGATCGCCGAGGCGCTGCCGCTCATGGCGGTGGCGCCCAGCGCGGCGGCCAGGGCGGCGACGGCGGCGGCGCGGACGGCGCGGGTGGCTCGACGGTGGGTGGTCGTACGGACGGTGGCACGGGCGGGCGTACGGAACGGCACGGGTGACGGCCTTTCGGTCGGTCGGCTGGCGCGGATACGACCAGTCAAACCGGCACCCGCCCGCCGCAACACCCGGCCAGCGGGCCGTCCTGCCCTGGGGATATCCCCCGGACCGGCCGTCGGACTACCGGCCGGCCCGCCCGCGCTCCCCCGGCGACGGCGGCAACGGCGGCGACGGCCACGGCAGCGGCACCTCGGAGCCCGGCGCGCCAAGGCTCTGCTCCAGGCGCAGCACGAAGTTGACGTAGCCGAGCGGCTTGCCCGGCCAGTGGCGGTCGTTGCTGGTGAGCAACCGGCTGCGCAGGCCGTCGTGTTCGGTGACCGGTCCGGGGGTGGTGCGCAGGTTGGGCCGCCAGGTGCGGCCCCACAGGTGGTGTTCCAGGAACAGCGTCCAACTCTCCTCGTCCACCACGATCGTGGCGCCGACCCGCCCCGGCAGCACCCGCAGCCCGTACGCGCCGCGCACGACCGCCCGCTGGTCGAAGTCGGCGCTCGTGCCGACCACGGTGATCCGCCATGCGCCGTGGAACCTGAGCACGCCCGCCTCCTGACGCCCGCGGCGCCCGCTCCGGCAGCGGGCGCCCCGTCCACGTCTACGG
>NZ_JBHVET010000235.1:0-10997 GCF_042802135.1 Kitasatospora sp. NPDC057512 | reverse complement strand
GACCAGCCTTCTGCGACCGCTCGCGTTTGCCGCCGCCGTCGCCGTACTTGTTGAGACCGGTGCCCTGCCCGCCGCGGCCGCCGGCCAGGGCACCACCGACCCGACCGCCCCCGACCTCGCCGGTGTGCGCACCGCCCTCCAGGCCACTACCGCGGCCGGCGCCCCGGGCGCCTTCGCGGTGATCAGCGACCACGGCGCCGTCGACCGGACCCGCTCGGTGAACGTCGGCCTGGCCGACCTGGACGGGACCCCGATGAACTCCTCGTGGAGGTTCCGGGTCGGCAGCAACAGCAAGATGTTCGCCGCCGTTCTCGTGATGCAGCTGGCGCAGGAGGGCCGGATCGACCTCGACCGGCCGCTGCGCGAGTACCTGCCCGCGGACACCCTGCCGGAGAGCTGGACCATGACGGGCCGCCAGGTGATGGAGCACCGGGCCGGCGTCTACGACCACACCAACGACCTGCTGGAGCAGGCCGGCGAGGAGACCACCAGCGCGTTCGAGGCGCGCATCCGCACCACGGTGTACGACCCGCGCGCGCTGGTCGCGATGTCCGTCAGGCACGGCCTGCAGTCCACCCCCGGCAGCCGCTACTCCTACTCCAACACCGACTACGTGCTGATGGGCCTGGCCGTCGAGCACCTCACCGGCCAGACCTTCCCGGAGGTGCTGAACGAGCGGATCATCCAGCCGCTCGGCCTGCACCGGACCTCCTTCGTGGTGCCCGACCAGGGCATCACCGGCACCCACGTCACCGGCTACCTCACCAACGACGACCGCACCAAGCCGCTGCTGGACTCCACCGCGCAGACCGGCTCCTGGGTGTGGGCCGCCGGGGCCGTCATCTCCGACGCCGCGGACCTCGACCGCTTCCTCACCGCGCTGATGGCGGGCGGCAAGGGCGGGCTCGTCTCGGACGCCTCGCTCCAGCAGATGACCGCCGCCCTGCCCACGCCCACCGCGAAGATCTCCTACGGCCTGGGCCTGCGCCGCATCTCGCTCTCCTGCGGGGACGTGTACGGCCACGGCGGCATCGTGCAGGGCTTCAACACCCAGTCCTTCACGACCCCGGACGGGCGGCGCAGCGTGGTGGTCTTCGCCAACGCCTCCAACAACGGCGCGGTGACGCAGGGCCTGATGAACACCCTGGAGCCGGCCTTCTGCGGCAAGCAGCCCGCCGTCTCCCCGCGGACGGCCTTCTCGCCGGCCTCGGTCCCGGTCGGCTCGCTGCCGGTCGGCTCGCTGCCGGTGGTGGAGGACACCCGGATCTGACACCGGCCGTACGGCCCGCGCCCGCTCCTACGCCCGCTCCCGCCTCCGGTCCCGGTCCCGCCTCCGGCTCCGGCTCCGGTACGGCCGGGGGCGGGCGCTCGGCGTGACCGGACACGGCCCCCGGAGGGAACCGGTCAGTGCCGGGCGCCCGCCGCGCGCGGACCCTCCGCGCTCAGGTCGGTGAGCGCCTCGGTGAGCAGTTCCCGGGCCTCCTCGGCACGGCCCTGCTCGATCAGCGCGGTGCCCAGCTCGGTCAGCGTCTTGGTCATGCTGTCCGGGCGGCCCACCGCCTCGAAGTGCACCAGGGCCTGCCGGTACGCCTTCTCGGCGGCCGGCCAGCGCTTCAGCGCCGCGCGGTCCAGGCCCAGCTCGTGCGCGGTCATGGCCGCCAGCAGGTGGATCAGCGGCGAGGACCAGCGCTCCACCAGCTCCAGCGCCCCGGCCAGGGCCCGCCGGCGCGACTCCACCGCCTCCTCCGCCCGGCCGGACTCCCGCAGGCAGTTGGCGGCGCCCCGCAGGGTGACCAGCCGGCCGATCATCGCGGAGCGGTTGGCCACCTCGGCGAAGGCGTCCGCCGCCCGGTGGAAGGCGTCGGTCGCCTCGCGGTGCCGCTGGAGGTAGCGCAGGCCCGAGGCGAGGTAGGTCAGCGCCCAGCCCTGCTGCTCCCGGTCGCCCACCGCGCGGGCCAGCTCCAGCCCCTCGGTGGCCAGTTCGACGCCGCGCTGGTAGCGGTGCAGGCAGGTGATGTACGTCCAGGCCAGGTAGTTGACGTGCACCGCCTCGACCCGCTCGTCCCCGATCGCGCGGGCGGCGTCCGCCGAGAGCTGGAACACCTCGGCCCAGATGCCCCAGCTCAGCAGCCGGTCGGAGAACCAGTGCATCGCCTCGGCGGTGTCCACCACCTCCCGGTACCGGCCGGCCCGCTGCGCCTGGTGCAGGGCGGCCAGCCACTCCGGGTGCTCGTACTCCAGCCAGGCGGCCGCCTCGGTGAGGTGCGCGGGGGCGGTGCCGCCGGTGCCGGTCGCGTCCGTGGCGTGGTCGGGGTCGAACCGCAGGCCGTACTCGGCCGCCCGGCCGAGGATCCAGCGGCCGGCCCGGGTGCGGGCCTCGGCCAGCTCCTGGCCCGTCTCGTCGGCGGCCAGCCGCTCGCCCGCGTAGAGCCGCACCAGGTCGTGCAGGCGGTAGCGGTCCGGGGTGGCCGCCTGCATCAGTCCGGCGTCGACGAGCTGTTCCAGCACCAGCTCGGTACGGGCCGCCGACCGGCCCGCGTAGGCCGCGGCGATCTCCGCGGTGAAGTCCTGACCGGCGGTCAACGCGCAGCGGCGGAGGACGAGTTGGGACTCGGCGGGCAGCCGCCGATAGGACAGTTCGAAGGCCGGGCGGACGGCCAGGTCGCCGGTCTCCAGCAGGTCCAGCCGGTTCTCCTCGGCGGCGAGCTGGCGCACCAGGTGGGCGACCGGCTGCTGCGGCCGGGCGACCAGGCGCTGCCCGGCGATCCGCAGCGCGAGCGGCAGGTAGCCGCAGAGCCTGGCCAGCTCGGCGGTGGCGTCGGGCGCGGCCTCGATCCGCTCGCGGCCGGCGATCCGGGCCAGCAGGCCGGCCGCCTCGGCCGGGGCCAGCACGTCCAGGCTCAGCCGGTGCACCGACTCCAGGCCGGGCAGCACGTTGCGGCTGGTCACGATGGTCACGGCCGGGCCGGAGCCGGGCAGCAGCGGGCGCACCTGGCTCTCGTCGGCGGCGTTGTCCAGCACCAGCACGAGCCGTCGCTCGCGGACCAGCGCCCGGTAGAGGCCGGCCCGCTCCTCCGTTCCGGCGGGCACCGCGGCGTCGGCGACGCCCAGGGCGCGCAGCACCTGGCCGAGCGCGTCCCGGGCGGGCAGCGGCTGCGGGGACATGCCGCCGAGGTCCAGGGAGAGCTGGCCGTCCGGGAAGCGCCCGGCCAGGGCGTGGGCGGCGTGCAGTGCGAAGGAGGTCTTGCCGAGGCCGGGCTGACCGCTGATCAGCACCACGCGCGGATGGGCCGGGTGCTCGTCCTCGGCCAGGCGGGCGAGCAGGGCGAGGGCGTCCTCGCGGGCGGTGAAGTCGGCGATGTCGCGGGGCAGCGCGAGGGCGCTCTGGCCGAGCTCGGCGGGGATCGCGGGCGGGGCCTCCTCGCGGGCATCGGCTTCGCGGGCGTCGGCATCGCGGGCGGTGGAGTCGGCGGAGGCCTCGCGCGGGGCGGACCGGTGGGGCCGGGCCCGGCCCCCGGCGGGCGTCGGTCCCGGCCGAGCCCCGCGCGGGCGTCCGGACTGCGCGGCCCGGTCCAGCACGTCCGCCTGCGCGCCGTCCAGCCCGAGCGCCTCGGCCAGCGCCCGTACGGTGCGCCGCTGCGGTCCGCGGGTGCGGCCGCGCTCCATGTCCCCGAGGGCGCGCAGGCTGACCCCGGCGGCCGCGGCGAGCTCCTCCTGGGTCAGGCCCGCCGCCACCCGGTGCCCGGCCAGCAGGCGGTTGAACTCGTTCGCGTCCGTGTCCGTGCCGCCCCCGGCCGTCATGCCCCGCCCCCACTCGCTCGGTCCTGCGCAGTTCCGCACTTCTGCCTGGAGTCGCCTCCGGCGGTTCGCTGCGGTTCGCTCCAGGCAGAAGTATGCCCCGGCGGACAGGTTCCTCCTATTCGGCCCTCTCCAGGGGCATCCGCGCAGGTCAGGACGGATGGGTACGGACGGGGCCGCAGGGCGGGGGCGGTTCCGCGACAAGCGGAAGCGCCGGTAGTTCCGCCTGTGGTTCCGCTGGTCGAACAGCGGTTTTCCGCCACCGTCGGCCGACCGCGGTCCATGCCGGACCCCTGCGCCGAACCCCTGCGCCGGACCGCTACGCCGGCCGCCTCGCCGCCGCGCCCTCGACCGTGCGCCCGAGGGCGTCCAGCAGGTCGGCGAGCAGGTTGTGGGAGCGGGCTTCGAGGGCCGGGTCGCCGACGGTGCGGCCGAGGGCGACGGCGAGCCGGGCCGAGGAGAGCGCGGCGTCCCGGCGGCCGAGCGCGTGCAGGGCGCGGGCCCGGCTGTGGGTGGCGAGGACGGCCTCGGCGCCGCCGGAGCGGGCGGTGGCGGCGCGCACCGCCTCGTCGGCGTGGCGCAGGGCGGGCCCGGGGTCGTCGGCCAGGACCAGCGCGTCGGCGAGGTCGGTGAGCGCGCGGACCAGCAGGTGGTCGGTGGCCGGGGTGCGGGCGGCGGCCACCAGGTCGCCGAGCATGGGCACCGCCCGCTCGTACCGGCCGGCCCGCAGCAGGGCGGCGGCCACCCGGCTGCGGCAGTGGTGGCGCAGCGCCGCGTCGCCGGCCCGGTCGGCGGCCGCGACGGCCCGCTCCAGGGTGTCGGCGGCGGTGCGGTGGGCCGCGCGGTCGACGTGCAGGACGGCGAGGTCGGTGGCGAGCCGGGCCACCGCCGCCTCGTCCCGGTCCGTGTGGGCGGCGCGCAGTCCGGCCTCGACCACGGCCCGCCAGTGCGTCCGGTCGTGGCCGGTGGTCTCGTACAACCGGCAGGCCCGGTGGGCGAGTTGCCAGGCCGCGGTGGGCCGTCCCTGCTGCTCGGCGCAGAGCACCACCGCGCGCAGGGCGCTCTCCTCGCGGCGGAACCAGGCCCCCGCGCCCACGGTCGCCGCGCCACCGGCCGTCCAGCCGGCGGTGACGTCGAGGTAGTGGGCGATCAGCCGGTCGAGGGCGAGGAACCGTTCGTCGCAGGTGAGTTCGGCGGCCTGCGCGGCGGCGTGGCGGCGGACCAGCTCGCGCCGGGCGTACCGGCCGGGGCCGCTCTCCTCCAGCAGGTGGACGGCGTCCAGCCGGGTCAGCAGGGTGCGGGTGGCGCCGGGCGGGAGGTCGGCGAGGGCGGCGGCGGTGGCGGTGTCGAGCTCCGCGCCGGGGTGCAGGCCGAGCAGGGTGAACAGCCGGGCGGCGTCGGGCGCCAGCGTGCGGTACGTCCGGTCCAGCGCGGTGGTGAGGCCGAGCGGGCCGCCGGCGGTACCGGTGCCGGAGAGGGCGGCCGGACCGGTGTGCTCGTCGGCGAGTTCGGCGGCGAGGTCGGCCACGGACCAGTCGGGCCGGGCGGCCAGGCGGGCGGCGGCCAGGCGCAGCGCGAGCGGCAGGCGGTCGCAGCGCTCGGCGAGTTCCGCGACCGCCTCCGGCTCACCGGCCGTGCGGTCCTCGCCGAGGATGCGGGCGAGCAGGGCGGCGGCCTCCTCGGGGCCGAGCACGCCCAGCGGCAGCGGGATGCCGCCGGTGCGGACCACCAGGTGGCGCAGCCGGCTGCGGCTGGTGACGATCGCGACCGGGGCGGGCTCGCTGTCGGTGGCCGGCGGGTCGGGCAGCAGCGGGGCGAGCTGCTCGTAGGAGGCGGCGTCGTCCAGCACGACCAGCATCCGCCGCCCGCCGATCAGTTCGCGGTAGCGGCGGGCGCGGTCCTCGGGGTCGCGGGGCAGCGCGTCCGGGGCCGCACCGAGCGCGGTGAGGAACTCGCCGAGCACCTCGGCGGGTTCGCGCGGCCCGTCCGGGTCGAAGCCGCGCAGCTCGGCGTGGAGGATGCCGTCCGGGAACCAGGCGTCGCCGCGCCGGGCCGTCCACTGCCGGACCAGGCTGGTCTTGCCGACTCCGGCGGGGCCGGTGACCAGGATCGGGCGGCCGTCCCGGGCGGCGGGCAACACCTGCTCCAGCCGGGCGAGTTCGCCTGTCCGGCCGACGAACCGGCGGTCGGCGGCGGGCCGGGCGCCGGACTGCTCGCCGGCCCGGCGCAGCTCCGGGCCGGGCGGCCGGGTGAGCCGGGCCACCGCGCGCTCGTAGCGCTGCCGCGCCTCGGTGCTCCGCCCGTCCTGCTCCAGGCAGCGCACCAGCCGGGCGGTCAGCGTCTGCCGGGCGGGGTGGCCGTCGGCGGCCTCGGCGAGTTCGGCGGCCAGTTCGCCGCCCCGGCCGACCCGGAGCAGGCCGTCGGCCAACCGCTCCAGGGCGTGCAGCCGCAGGTCGGTCAGGTACGGCAGGGTCCGCTCGCGCAGCAGGGCGGAGCCGCAGTCGGCGAGCGCCGGGCCGCGCCACAGGTCCAGCGCGGCGCGCAGCAGCGGCGGGGCGTCCTCCGACGGCGCGGCCTCCACCGGCGCGGCCTCCATCGGGGCGGTCTCCGGCGGGGTGCCGACCAGCGGGGCGGCGGGCTCCGGGGGCAGCACGCCGGCCTGTTCGCAGAGCCGGCCGAAGCGCAGCACGTCGACCCGGTCGGGCTCACCGGCCAGCAGGTAGCCGGACCCCCGGGTGCCCAGCTCCAGCCCGGAGCCGTCCAGCAGTTGGCGCACCGCCGCGACGTGGCCCTGCAGGGCGGCCCGCGCGGTGGGCGGCGCGCTGCCCTCCCAGACCAGCTCGATCAGCTCCTCGGTGGCCACCGTCCGGTTCAGCCGCACGGCGAGCGCGCTCAGCAGCGCCCGGCGCTTGGGGGCCGAGGGCGTCACCGCCGTCCCGTCCTCCCGCCGCACCACCACCGGCCCGAGCAGATCGATGTGCACGCGCCCGTCCCCCTCCCCCACCATCCGTCGACTCCCCGGCTGGTTCGAGGATAGGGCCGACCGGGCCCTTGACGTCGGCCGTACGGTACCGGGCCGGTACGACACCGGCGCCGCCCCCGCCGCCCCGGGCACGGCGGCGCGGCCCCGCGTCCGCCGGCCGGTGCAACCGTCACCGGCCCCGACGGCATCCCTTTCAGGGGATGCCCCGCGGGGCCCGGTCGGACCGGGGTCGCGGCCCCGGGGTGCGCGCCCCGGACGGGCGGGCGGGGGGCCGGAGCAGCCGTCCGGCGTGGACCGGACAGGTTCTCGCACTACACTGCTCCACCCCGAGGGCCGATGGCCGCTTCGGGTGTGATGTGCGGTTTTGCGGCGAGGTGGGGGGTACCGGTGCGGATTCGGCTGCTCGGGCCGGTGGAGTTGCGGGTCGGGGCGGACGGCTTCGCGAGCGTGGCGGGTGCCCAGCGGCGGGCCGTCCTGGCGATGCTGGCGCTGCGGTTGGGGCTCGTGGTCACCATGGACCAGCTGTGCGAGCTGCTCTGGGACGAGCAGCCGCCGCCCACCGCCCGGGCGGCCGTGCAGGGGCATGTCGCCGCGCTGCGGAAGGTGCTCGCCGACACCCCGTTCGAGCTGCACACCCGCGACTCCGGCTACCTGCTGACCGGGCCGGCCGACGCCGTGGACGCGCTGCGCTTCGAGGAGCTCGCCGGCGAGGCCGAGGGGCAGGCCGGGCTCGGCGACTGCGCCACCGCGGTCGCACTGCTGGAGGAGGCGCTGCGGCTGTGGCGCGGCGAGGCGCTGGCCGACCTGCCCGACACCCCCTTGCGGGACGCCGCGGTGGACCGGCTGAGGCAGTCCCGCACCGCCGCCCTGCTCTGCTGGGCCGGGCTGCGGCTGGGCCAGGGCGCCGGGGCCTCGGCCGTGCCGCTGCTGAAGCACGGGGTGCGGCTGGACGGGCTGCGCGAGGAGCTGGTGGCCATGCTGATGCGCTGCCTGCACCAGGCGGGCCGGCCCGCGGAGGCACTGACCGCCTACCACCAGGCCCGGGTCCGGCTGGACGACGAACTGGGCATCAACCCCGGCCCGGCGCTGCGGGCGGCGCTCGCCGAGGTGCTGGCCGACGACCGTACGGTGGAGCCGCCGCCCGCCGCTCCCCCGGCCCCCGATCCGGCGCCGAAGCCCCCGCCGGTGCCGCGCCGACTCCCCCGCCGCCACCCGGACTTCGTCGGCCGCACCACCGATCTGGCCCGCCTCGACCGGGCCTGTGGGACCGGCCGCGCCGGGGACGGCCCGGTGCTGGTGGTCGGCCCGGCCGGGGTCGGCAAGAGCGCGCTGGTCACCGCCTGGGCGCACCGGGTCGCCGACCGCTTCCCGGACGGCCTGCTCCACGCCGAGCTGCGCGGCCTCGCCCCGGACGGCCCGGCCCGGCCCGAGGCCGTCCTGGCCGGCTTCCTGCGCGCGCTCGGCGTACCGGAGGACGGCATCCCCGCCGGGCTCGCCGACCGGGCCGCGCTCTACCGCGAGCGCACCAGGGGCCGGCGGCTGCTGGTGCTGCTGGACGACGCCGCCGACGCCGACCAGGTCGCCGACCTGCTGCCCGCCGGCCCGGCCGGCACCGCCGTGGTCACCGGCCGGGGCTCGCTGGAGGGCCTGGTCGCCGTCGAGGGGGCCACCCTGCTGCGCCTGGCCGCGCTGCCCGAGGACGACGCCCTGCACCTGCTGGAGCGCGCCCTGACGCCCGAACGGCTGCGCGCCGAGCCGGAGGCCGCCGCCCGCCTCGCCGGGCTCTGCGACCACCTGCCGCTCGCCCTGCGGATCGCCGCCGCCCGCCTGGCCGACCGGCCGGACCGGACGATCGCCGAGCTGGTCGCCGAACTCGCCGACGAGCGGACCAGGCTGGCCGTCCTGGACGCCGACGGCACGCTCTCCGTCGCGGGCCGGCTCGGGCAGACCCACCGCCGGCTCTCCGGCCCCGCGGCCGAACTGCTCACCGCCCTGGCCGCCCACCCCGGCCGCGAGGTGGACACCCCGGCGAGCGCCGCACTGCTCGGCAGCGACACCGCGACCGCCCACCGGGTGCTCGGCGAGCTGGCCTCCCACCACCTGCTCACCGGCACCGCCCCCGGCCGCCACGCCCGTACCGACCTGGTCCGGCTGTACGGCGCCGGGCTGCTCGCCGAACGGCCCGAACCGCACCGGCGGCGGCTGCGCGAACGCCTGGCCGACCACTACCTCGCGGCCCTCGGGCACTGCGGGTCCTTCCTCGACCCCGGCCAGGAGGACACCGCCCCGCCCGCCGGTCCGGCGCAGGCCCTCCCGGCCGTGGGCGACATCCGCACGGCGCTCGACTGGTTCGACGCCGAGGAGCCGGCGGTCTCCGCGCTGGTCGCGTCCCCCGACACCGATCCGGCCCGGGTCTGGCGGCTCGCGCTGACCTGCGGTTCGCTCTACTACGGCGCCAGCCGCTTCACCGACTGGCTCGCCAGTGCCCGGCTGGGACAGGCGGCGGCCGAGCGGTGCGGCGACCCGGTCGCGGTCGCGCTGCTGCTCAACTGCCGGGCACAGGCCCTGGTCGCGCTGGAACGCCGGCAGGAGTCCGCGGAGGCGGCCCGCAAGGCGGTCGCCGCGGCCGAGTCCGCCACCGGATCCGGCGCCGGACCCGCGGCCGCGTCCGCGCACGTCCGGGCGCTCGCCACGCTGGCGCTGGTCACCGCGATGCTCGGCCACGCCGCCGAGGCCGAGCGGCTGGCGGCCTCCGCCACGGCGCTCGCACTGGAGTCCGGCGACCGCCGCCGGCTGGTCGACGCCAAGGTGCACCAGGGCTGGGTGAGCCTGGCCGCCGGGGACCGGGAGGGCGCCCAGCGCCGGTCCCGCGAGGCCCGCGAGCTGCTGCCGGCCACGCCCGTCACCCAGGTCCACCTCTGGTCGCTGCTGACCGAGGCGCAGGCCCTCGCGCCGACCGTCCGCGACGACGCCGCCGACCTCGCCTGGCACCGGCTGCTCGCCGCCTGCGAGGAGGCCGGTCTGCTGTACCTCCACGCGGTGGCCGAACAGTCCTACGCCGCCTACCTGTTGGCCCGGGGCCGGGAGCCGGAGGTGCGCGGCCGACTGCGCACGGCGCTGGAGCGCTTCCGCTCGCACGACCGGCAGGCGGGCCACTGCAGCGAGTTCACCACCAGCCTGGAGGAGTCGCTCAACCTGCGCACCGGCCGGCGGCCGGCGGCCGACTGAACCGGACGGTCGGGGCGAGGGACCGCGCCCCGGTGAGCCGGCGCCCCGGTCGGCCGGCGCCCCGGTCAGGCGGAGCCGGACGGCCCCGTCAGCCGGCCGCCGTGGCCGCCCCGCGCACGGCCGGGGCGTACCCGTGCTCCGTCGCCAGCACCGGGCGCAGCGCCCGGATCGCGTAGAAGTTGCGGGACTTGACCGTCCCCGGCGGCACC
This sequence comes from Kitasatospora sp. NPDC057512, assembly GCF_042802135.1. NCBI lineage: Bacteria > Bacillati > Actinomycetota > Actinomycetes > Kitasatosporales > Streptomycetaceae > Kitasatospora > Kitasatospora sp. NPDC057512. The sequence continues at coordinate 779 of NZ_JBHVET010000235.1, read as the reverse complement.
CCCAGCCGGGCCGAGGCCTCCAGCACCGAGCGGTCCTTGAGGTGGAGTTCGACCAGCACCTCGCGGTGGTGCTTCTGCACCCGGCGCAGCGCCAGCGCGAGGTCCCGGGCCACCACGACCTGCTCGTACGGGTCGTCGGCGACCGGCCGGTCCTCGACCGTCTCGCCGATCACCTCCTTGGCGCGGGCGGCGGCCATCCGGTAGTGGTCGATCGCGATCCGCCGGGCGACCGTGAACAGCCAGGGCCGGGCCGCCTCCGCACCGGCGGCCAGCGCCTCCGGGTGCTGCCAGGCGCGCAGCAGGGTCTCCTGGAGGATGTCCTCGGCCTTGCCGCGGTCCCCGCCGGTGGCCCGCAGCAGCGCGCGCAGCAGGTAGCCGCCGTGCAGCCGGTGGATCTCGGCGAGCACGTCGGGGTCGAGGGTCGGGCGGGCCGGGGCGGTGGCGCCTTCCGGCGCGGCGGCCGGACCCTCGGACGGCGGGGTGACGGACGTGGGCTGGGCGACGGACGGCTTCGACACGCGCTACCTCTCAGGTCGGGCAGGGGGCGCAGCACGGGCAGGGGACGCAGCACGGGCAGGGCGTGCTGGGCACCACCGGAATCCCGGCGGTGGCTGCACCAGCACACTGCCGGAGGCCGCCAAGTCCGCACCAAGGATCCGCCAACGCCCCCGTCCGGGGCACTCGGGCCGCCCCCGGGTGCCGCCGTTGGCGGGCGTCGACGACTGTTGGCCGATCGTTAGCGGCCGTGAGCTGCGGCTCTTCCCCCGCCGCCCGGTACC
>NZ_JBHVET010000234.1:0-11005 GCF_042802135.1 Kitasatospora sp. NPDC057512 | reverse complement strand
ACCTGCTGCGCCGCGCCCTCGGTGCCCGGCGCCTCACCCTGGACGGCGTCTCGTACGGCACCATCGTCGCCGAGCGGTACGCGTTCGCCCACCCGGCGCACGTGGCCCGGCTGGTGCTCGACTCGGTGGTGCCGCAGCAGGGCTACGACCCCCTCGACCTGGCCGCGCTGCCCGCCAGTGCCCGGGTGCTGCGGGCCGCCTGCCAGGCCACCGGCTGCACCACCGACCCGGCCGTCGACCTCGCCGCCACCGTCCGCCGCTACGGCAACGGGGCGCAGATCCTGGACGCCCTCACCAGCTACGAGTTCACCGACCCGAACTACGGCGGGGTCCCGGAGGCGCTGCACGAGGCCGCCGCCGGGCAGCCCGCCAAGCTCCAGGACCTCTTCGACCTCGTCCACCAGGTGGTCGACGCCGCCCCGGCCGAGGACCTCAGCCAGGGCCTGCACTCCGCCACCCTCTGCGCCGACGCGCGCTTCCCGTGGGGCAGCACCGACACCCCGGTCGAGGGCCGGGCGGCCGCGCTGGAGCGCACCCGGCAGCGGCTGACCGCCGAACAGACCTGGCCGTACGACCCGGCGACCGCGACCGGGCTCGGCAGCCAGCTGGTCTGCCTGGACTGGCCGCGCGAGCCGGTGCCGCCGGTCCCGCCGGCGCACCGCAAGCTGCCGAACGTGCCGGTGCTGCTGCTCGGCGGCGACCGGGACCTGTCCACGCCGAACGAGTGGCTGTACCGGCAGGCGGAGCTGGCGCACGACCCGCAGGTCGTGATCGTCCCGGGCGCGGCGCACTCGGTGCAGACCCGGGCGGCCAACCCGGCCGGGCGGCAGGCGGTGTACGACTTCCTGCTCAAGTAGCGGGATCCGTCGGTGGGTTGCGGCCGATGGTGGATCGCAGCCGCCGCCGGTGGGCCGTTCCGAGCAGGGGACGGAACGGCCCACCGCCGCACTACGGCCCGGCCGCACCCCAGCCGTCGTCGGGCAGGGTGCGGTCCGGCTCGGGGCAGTCGAGGTGCTCGTAGCCCCACAGCAAGGCCTTGTGCAGCGCCCACGCCTCCAGCGCCGGCTCGTCCTGGGACGCCCGGTTCGTCAGGACCAGCTCCACCCGGACCTCCTCGGCCGGCGAGAACAGCAGGTTCCGCTGGTCCGGGAGGTTCTCGTACGTCACCGTCTGCCAGCTGCGGCCGGTGGCGGTCAGTGCCGCCATCAGGTCGGTCTCGGAGACGTGGGTGTCGAGCGTCGCCGAACCGCCGCCCGGCCGCGGGAGGTCGAGCTCGCCGTGCCAGACCGGCAGGGAGAGCGAGTGGAGCCGGCGGCAGCGACAGAACACCGTCCGCACGTCGCCCCAACCGAAGGCGTGCGGCCACCGGTCGCCCCGGTGGATGCCGCCGCCGTCCCACGGATCGCCGTAGTGGACGGCGAGTTCGGGCAGCGAGGCGCCGTAGCGCAGCTCACCGAGGCTTCCGGTGGTGGCCAGGCCGGTGACGAGCGGGAGGAAGCCGGTCAGCCCAGGCACTCGCGCACCGCCTCGATCAGGCGGTTCGCCCGGGCGTCGCCGTGGCCGATCATCCGGTTGGCCACATAGGCGAAGCCGACGCCGAACTCGTCGTCCCCGAAGGCGAACTGGCCGCCGGCGCCGTCGTTGCCGAAGCTGCGCGCGCCGAGCAGCGGACGGAAGGCGGGGGAGTCGAGCAGCATCCCGGAGCCCCAGCGGGCGCCCATGTCGAAGCCCAGGAAGCCCGCCCCGGAGGAGACTTCGCGCACCGCGCCGGTCACGGTGTCGGGCGAGAGCAGGCGGGGCGCGCCGTCCAGCCCGGTGGCCGCCGCCGCGTAGAGGCCCGCCAGGCCGGTGGCGGAGGCGACGGCGCCCGCGCCGGGCAGCTCGATCGCGTGCAGCGCCGGGTCGTTCCAGCCGTGCGGCACGTCCAGGCCGGGGAAGACCAGGGCGCCGTTCATGGTGACGATCCGGGTGAGCAGGTGCTCCGGGCCGGGCATCGGACGGCGGCCCTCGGCCTCCACCAGCCGGGCCAGGCGGGGGAGTTCACTCTCCGGCAGGCCGATCCAGACCGGCAGGCCGAGCGGCTCGGCGATCTCCTTGCGCAGGAACGCGCCCGGGGTCAGCCCGGTGATCCGGCGGATCACCTCGCCGACCGCGAAGCCGAGCACATGACCGTGGTACTCGTACGCGGTGCCCGGCTCCCAGAGCGGCTGCTGCGTCTCGATCGCCCGGATCACCGGATCCCAGGCGGCGACCTCCTCGAAGGAGAGCACCGCGTCCAGGGCGGGGATGCCGGCCCGGTGGCCGAGGATCATCCGGGTGGTGACGTCCTGCTTGCCGTTGCGGGCGAACTCCGGCCAGTAGCGGGCGACCGGCGCGTCCAGGTCGAGCCGGCCCCGCTCGGCGAGGAGGTGGGCGTTGATGCTCACCGGGCCCTTGGCACAGGAGAAGACGGGCACGAGGGTGTCCTGCGTCCAGGCCCGCCCGGTGCGCTCGTCGGCCGTGCCGCCCCACAGCTCGACCACCTTCCGGCCCCCGGCGAACACCGTGACGGCGGCGCCCAGTTCGGGGAACCCGGCGAAGTTGGCGGCGAAGACGTCCGCGACGGCGCCGAAGCGTTCGTCGGCCCAACCCTGGTGCTGCTGCATGATGTGGTGCCCCGTTCTGCCCTGTTCCGCCTTCAAGATCGACCGAACCACGCTACGGGAGCCGGGCGGCCCTGACGAGGGGATTTCGCCAGGCCGGGACGGGTGGGACGGATGTGGCAGACTCGCCGACCGAAGCGGAGGAGGACAGCCAGTGGATCGCGAGGCAAGGACGGCGCTCACGGCGCTCTGGGAGCGGCGGTGGCCCGGCACGGAGCCCGTCGGGTACGAGATCGGCCCGGCGCGGGACGTCTGGGTACGGTTCCACAGCCTGCCGGAGTCCAAGCGGTACCCCGACGACGAGCGCGAGTACGCGATCGTGCTGGAGCGCTACAACACCGTGCTGGACGAACTGTTCGCGGGCGCCGAGGTGCACGTCCTCACCCCGAGGTGGTCGAGCCGGGAGAGCGCCCCCCGGATGCGCCGGGACGCGAAGCACTGGCGGAGCTGGCTCCAGACGGACGACCCCGAGCCGGAGTTCCGCACCTACTGCCACGTCTTCGTGGAGCGGCGGCGGTGGCGGCGCGGCTGCCTGGACGGGCTGCTGCGGCGCGTCGCCGATGACCGGGAGGGCGGGGTGATCATCGCCGGCCCCGGCCTGCGGCGGCTGTACCACCCGTACGACGGCGGGGCGGACGTCTACCTGGCGTCGACGGAGGAGCGGGACCGGCTGAAGGAGCGGCACGCGGGGTGGCTGTCGCCGTACGCGAACGGCCTGTGAACGGCCGGACGGCTTGCCCTTGCCGCCGTCCGCCCCGCAGAGTGTCCGGAGCGCGTTGACGATCACGCGCCCCGGCAGCCCGGCTGCCGCGGTGAGCGAGGGAGCGACACATGGCCGTCAGTCTGAGCAAGGTCGAGCAGAGCGCGCCCGCGCTGGTGAGCCTCTACAAGACGGCCGGCGCCTCGGTGGAGCGGCGCGGGCTGAACGGCCAGCGGGTGGCGGTGTACCTGGTGGTCGACTACTCCGGCTCGATGCGGCCCTACTACAAGGACGGCAGCGTCCAGGCGCTCGCCGACCGGGTCCTGGGGCTGTCGGCCCACCTGGACGACGACGGGACGGTGCCGGTCGTCTTCTTCTCCACCGAGGTTGACGCCCAGGCCGAGATCGCCCTGGAGGACCACGCGGGCTGGATCGACCGGATCGTCGCGGGCCTCGGCCACATGGGCAGGACCAGCTACCACCTGGCGATGGACGCGGTCATCCGGCACTACCGGGAGAGCGGGGCCACGGACCCGGCCTTCGTGCTGTTCCAGACGGACGGCGGCCCGATCAGCAAGCCCGCGGCGGAGAGGAAGCTCTGCGAGGCGGCGACGCTGCCGATCTTCTGGCAGTTCATCGGCTTCGGCGACCCGGACAGTCGGCAGTTCGACTTCCTGCGGAAGCTCGACGAACTGCCCGTCCCGGAGAAGCGGCCCATCGACAACGCGGGCTTCGTCCACCTGGGGCGCGACCCCCGGACAGTCTCCGACGACGAGCTGTACGACCTGTTGCTCACCGAGCTGCCGAGCTGGCTCGTGGCCGCCAGGGCCCAGGGCATCGTCCCGGACGGCCCGGCGCTGCGGGCGCCGGTCGGCGCCGCGGCCGAGGAGCAGCCGCAGCGCCGGGGCTTCTGGGCCACGCTGACCGAGGGACTGGGCAAGCGGAGCCGCCGGGGTTAGTGCTCCAGCCGGACTTCTCCGTGCCCGGCGGGCGCCCCGGCGGGCGCTCAGCCGGCGGCCTCCCGAGCCGGCGAGCGGAGGAGGGCGAGGCGGCTGGCGGTGCGGTCGAGGTCGCGCATGAGGGTGGAGCCGGTGGAGAGGCCGGCGAGCGGATCGGCGCCGATCAGGACCAGGCGGACGTCGCGGTCGCAGCAGACGTCGACCAGGTTGGCGAAGCGCCGACGGCCGTCGGGGGACGCCTCGGTGAGCGGTGGGACGCCGTCGAGGACGACGGTGGGGAAGCGGTCGGCGAGTGCGAGGTAGTCCGCGACGGCGGTGAGGCCCTCGCACACTCCTCCGGCGTGCGGCGGGACTCGACCGAAAGCTGACTCCTTGATCCACAAGGTGGACGTATTCTTCCTGCTCGCGGACCAGGGCCCGGCGCCTGTGAGTCTGGCCCCGGTTCTCCCGGATCCTGAAGTCCATCGCACCCCTTGAGCCGGGGTGTTGCGACGACTACTGGAACTCAGGATACGGCCGGGGCCACTCGTGGGGCCGGGCGCGGTGTGGCTCGGTCCAGACGGGCCAGCCGGTCAGCAGGTCACTTCGAAGGTGGCTTCCCGGTGGGTGAAGAGGTCGGCTTCCTGGCCGATGGAGTCCTTCATCACCACACCGTAGGCGCCGGAGAGCTTCCAGGTACCGGGCGTGCAGAACGCGGTGTACTCCGCGCGGACGGTGAGGCGGGCGTTGCCTGAGGTCACGGGGAACTCGCGAGTGGACTCCACCCCGTCGGGCCTGGTGAGGGTGTAGCGGCTGGGATCCCAGGTCTGGCATCCGCCCGGCGGGTCCTTGAAGACGGATCCGGCGAACGCGGCCATGCCGCATTCGAGGTAGAGCACGGGCCGGACTCCGTACTCGTTTTCCTCAAGGCACAGGCGGCTCTTCATCCGGTTCGCGTTGCCCTCGGTGTAGTTGGACCACTCCTCGGAACAGCCCGGCTCGACACTGGCCGCGACGGCCGGTGCCGTCTGCCGGGGCACGGCGTGCGCCGACGTGGTGGCCGGGACGACTCCGGCTGCCAACAGGAGCAAGACAGAGAGCCTCGACCCCGCACGGGAGAGCTTCATGAAAGGGTCCTTTCAGAGAGGGTTTCCGTCGTGGCACTTTAGGTGCCGGGTAGCGCCGTGCAGCACGTCTCACCAGCAGATTCACCCAGATGATGTTTGTCGCGTCTCGTGCTGACCCGCCCGGTGCCTCCGTCCTGGGCGCGCTGCGGTTCACCGGCCGCCCCGGCGCCGTCACCCTCGACCTCGCCCGGTCGCTCCTCCTGTGGACGCTGCTCTCCTGCCTGCTTGATCTACGACCGTCCCCGCTCGCGCCCGCCCGTACCTGATCCCGGCTGTCGGACAATGTTTCGGCCGGATGAGGAACGCTGCCGCTACCGTCTACCGAGCCCGTGGCCTGGGCAGGCTCGGGCTGACAGTGCTAGCGAAAGGGGCCGACGATGGCCGCAGTTCACGAATCCGTCCTCGACGCGATCGGCGGGACGCCGCTGATCCGCCTGGCCCGGCTCGGTGCCGACCTCCCCGCGCCGATCTACGCCAAGGCCGAGTTCCTCAACATCGGCGGCAGCGTCAAGGACCGCGCCGCGCTCTCGATGGTGCTGGCCGCCGAGCGGGACGGGCTGCTGAAGCCGGGCGGGACGATCATCGAGGCGACCTCCGGGAACACCGGCATCGGCCTGGCGATCGTCGGGCGGCAGCGCGGGTACCGGGTGATCGTCGGGGTGGCCGACAAGTCGTCGGCCGAGAAGTCGGACATCCTGCGGGCGTACGGCGCCGAGGTCGTCCTCGCGCCGACCGCCGTCCCCGCCGAGGACCCGAGGCACCTGTTCAACGTCGTGCGGCGGCTGGAGGAGGAGATCCCCGGCGCCTGGCTCGCCAACCAGTACGACAACCTGGCCAACCCGGACGCCCACATCCGGACCACCGGCCCCGAGATCTGGGAGCAGACCGGCGGCCGGGTGACCCACTTCGTCGCCGGTGTCGGCACCGGCGGCACCATCACCGGCACCGGCGGCTACCTCAAGGAGACCTCCGGCGGCGCCGTGACCGTGGTCGGCGCGGACCCGGAGTCCTCCACCTACGGGGGCGGCGACGGCAGCCCCTGGTACGTCGAGAGCATCGGGCACTACCTCCACCCCGACACCGTCGAGGACCGCATGCCGCAGGCCCTGCGGACGGAGCTGATCGACTCCTACGAGCGGATCCCGGACCGCGAGGCGCTGCTGGCCGCCCGTCGCCTCTCCCGGGAGGAGGGCCTGCTGGTCGGCCCGTCCTCCGGGGCGGCGGTGGCGGCGGCGCTGCGGGTAGCACGGCGGCTCGGGCCGGACGACCTGGTCGTGGTGGTGCTGCCGGACTCGGGGCGCTCCTACCTGTCCAAGGTGCACAGCGACGCGTGGATGCGGGAGTGGGGCTTCCTGGAGGAAGCGGCGGACGGCCTGCGGCCGCTGCTCGACGCCGCCGGGCCGCTGGTGACGGTGGCCGCCGACGCGACCGTGGGCGGGGCGCTGGAGGCGCTGGGCGATGCTCCGGGCGGTGTGGCCCCGGCGGTGCTGGCGCGGGCGGCGCGCCCGTACGGGGTGGCCGCGACGGAGGTGGTCGGTTCGGTGTCCCGGGCCGCGCTGGCGGCGGCGCTCGCGGACGGCGCCGCCAAGCCGGGCGACCCGCTGGGCGCGCTGGTCGGGCCGGCGCTGCCGACGATCGGCGTCGGGCAGTCGGCGGACGAGGCGCGGACGGTGCTCGGGAAGACGCACCGGGCGGTCATGGTCCTGGTGGACGGGCGGGTGGCCGGGGTGCTGCCGAGGGAGGCGGTGGCCTAACTCCCTTCGACGGACCCTTCGGTGCTCCCTCAGGCGGTCCCTTCGGCGGGTGCCAGGATCGCCGAGATCACCCGGTCCAGGGTGCGGTCGAAGGCCCGGTCCGGGTCGGCGGGCGGACCGGCGGTGGCGAACGCCTGGGCCAGGTGCGGGAATTCGCCGCTCGCCGCCGCCTGGCCGAGGTAACCGACCAGCTCCGCCTGCCACTTGGCGCCCGCCGCGGCCGTCTGCTCGTACTGGGCGAACTGGCCGACGAAGCCGTTGAACAGCGCCATCGCCTCCATCCGGGCGCCCCCGCCGAGGCCGGTGGGGGCGGTCACGGCGAGGAAGTGGTCGGTGTAGCGCAGGGCGTTGGGGCCGATGCTGGGACGGACCAGCACCAGTGCGGGCAGCCAGGGGTGGCGGCGGGAGAGGCCGAGCTGCTGGTGGGCCAGGTCGGCGAGGTCGGCCCGGACGTCACCGCTCGGCGCGGTCGGGAAGCGGTACTCGCCGGCGACCGCGTCGAGCATCAGGTCGAGCAGGTGCTCCTTCTTCGGCACGTAGTTGTAGAGCGACATGGTGCCCGCGCCGAGCGCCGCCGCCACCCGCCGCATGGAGACCGCGTCCAGGCCCTCGGCGTCGGCGATCGCGATGGCCGCGGCGGCGATCGAGTCCCGGCTGTGGGCCGGGCGCGGGCCGCGGCCGGTGCGCTCGGGGCGCAGCCAGATCACTTCGGGGGCCTCGGGGGGCGTGGGCCTGTCGGGGGGCACTGACTTGCTGGACGGCACTGGAAGATCACCTCGCCCTCCCATCTTAGATACGTACGGCGTACGTAGTACGATGGCGCCCAAGCGCGCTTCTACGTACGCTGTACCTAGAGAAGGCCAGAGAAGGGCAGAGCCATGTCCGACACCGCCCGACCCGCCGCCGGAGCGGCCCCCGCCATCGAGATGACGGGCGTGCAGAAACGCTTCGGCGCCACCGAGGCCCTGCGCGGCCTCGACCTCACCGTCCCGGCCGGCACCGTGTGCGGCCTGCTCGGCCCCAACGGCGCCGGCAAGACCACCGCCGTCCGCGTCCTCGCCACCCTGGTCGCCCCCGACCGCGGCACCGCCCGGGTCGCCGGACACGACGTCGTCCGCGCCGCCGAGGACGTCCGGCGGGCCATCGGCCTCGCCGGGCAGCACGCCGCCGTCGACGAGGGCGTCACCGGCCGCGACAACCTCCGGCTGTTCGGCCGACTGCACCACCTCGGCGCCCGCCGGGCCCGGGAGCGCGCCGACGAACTGCTCACCCGCTTCGGCCTCACCGAGGCCGCCGACCGGCTCGTGCGCACCTACTCCGGCGGCATGCGCCGGCGCCTCGACCTCATCGCCAGCCTGGTCACCAGCCCGCCGGTGCTCTTCCTGGACGAGCCCACCACCGGGCTCGACCCGCGCAGCCGGCAGGCGATCTGGGACACCGTCAAGGAGCTGGCGGACGCCGGCACCACCGTGCTGCTCACCACCCAGTACCTGGAGGAGGCCGACCGGCTCGCCGACGACATCGTGGTGATCGACCACGGCGCCGCCATCGCCACCGGCCCGCCGGACCGGCTCAAGGCCGCGATCGGCAGTCAGGTCTCCGTCACCCTGGCCGACCCCGGGCAGCTCGCCGCCACCGCCGTGGTGCTGTCCTCGATGACCGGCGGCGACGCGCAGGTGGACGTCGCGGAGCGGACCGTCACGGTGCTGACGACGCCCGGCGTGTCCGTCCTGCTGCCCTCGCTGGTACGGGAGTTGGACGGCGCGGGGGTCGTCGCCGAGGACGTCGCGGTGCGGGCGCCCTCGCTGGACGACGTGTTCCTCGCGCTCACCCAGGAGTCCGCGGACGCCGGGAGGGCCGCCTGATGACCGCCGCCGCCGCACTCGCGCCCCCGCGTCCGTCCACCGTCCCGCGTCCGTCCGCCGTCGGCCGGCTCGCCTCCGGCACCTGGACCTCGATGCTCCGCGTCCTGCTCAACTACCGCCACTCGCCCGGACTGCTGGCCGCCTCGCTGGGCGTGCCGGTGGTGATGGTGGTGGTCTTCGGGTACGTCTTCGGCAGCGCCATGCAGGTCCCCGGAGGCGGCGGCTACCGGGAGTTCCTGATGCCCGGACTGTTCGCCATGGTGGCCACCAACGGCGTCATGCCCACCATGGTCGGCGCCGCTCGCGACGTCGGGCGCGGGGTCACCGACCGGCTGCGCTCCATGCCCGTCTCCCGCACCGGACTGCTGCTCGGACAGGCCCTCGCCGACCTGCTGGTCAGCGTCGTCGTCCTGGCGCTGCTGGCGCTGGTCGGGCTCGCCACGGGCTGGCGCGTCCGGCACGGACTCGCCGACGCGGCAGGGGCGTTCGCACTGCTGCTGCTCTTCCGCTTCGTGATGACCTGGGTCGGCACCGTGCTCGGCCTGACCATCGGCAAGGAGGAGGCGGCCGGCCAACTGTCCGCCGCGGTCATCCCGTTGGCGATGGTCACCAACGCCTACGTGCCGACCGGCGGCATGCCCGGCTGGCTGCGGTTCCTCGCCGACTGGAACCCGGTCAGCTCCGTCGTCCAGGCCTGCCGGGAGCTGTTCGGCAACCCGTCGGCGGCCGGGTCCGCCTGGCCGACGCAGCACGCCGTGCTCGCCGCGCTGCTCTGGAGCGCCGTGCTGCTCGCGGGCTGCATGCCGCTCGCCGTAAGGAAGTTCGCTACCCACGGGCGGTGATCCGCCAGCTTGCGGCACGCCTTCCCAATGTGCTGGACAGCGGGGCCGGTGTGGTCTTGGGTGGGGCGCCATGGAGTACACCCACCTCGGCCGCACCGGCCTGACCGTCTCCCGCCTCTGCCTCGGCACCATGAACTTCGGCCCCCACACCGAGGAGGCCGAGGCCCACCGCCTCATGGACGCCGCCCACGAGCACGGCATCAACTTCTTCGACACCGCCAACACGTACGGCCGCGACGGCGAGGGCCGACTGCGCGGGCGTACCGAGGAGATCATCGGCCGCTGGTTCGCCAAGGGCGGCGGCCGCCGCGAGCGCACCGTCCTGGCCACCAAGGCCTACGGCGACATGGGCGGCTGGCCCAACGAGAGCAGGCTCTCCGCGGTCGCCGTCCGCAAGGCCGTCGAGGCCAGCCTGCGCCGCCTCCAGACCGACCACATCGACCTCTACCAGATGCACCACATCGACCGGGCCACGCCCTGGGAGGAGATCTGGCAGGCGATGGAGGTCCTGGTCGCCCAGGGCAAGATCGTCTACGTCGGCTCCAGCAACTTCGCCGGCTGGCACATCGCCCAGGCCCAGGAGACCGCCCGCGCCCGCCACTTCCTCGGCCTGGTCAGCGAGCAGTCCCTCTACAACCTGCTCGACCGGGCGATCGAACTCGAAGTCGTCCCCGCCCTCCAGCACTACGGCCTCGGGCTGATCCCGTGGTCCCCGCTGCGCAGCGGCCTGCTCGGCGGCGTCCTGCGCAAGGAGCGCGAGGGCACCCGCGACCGCAGCGGCATGGCCCAGGCGAGCGAACTCCTCGCCAAGCACCGCGACCGCATCCAGGCCTACGAGGACTTCGCCGCCGAACTCGGCGCCGACCCCGCCGACCTCGCCCTCGCCTGGCTCCTCTCCCGCCCCGCCGTCACCGCCCCCATCATCGGCCCCCGCACCCGGGCCCACCTCGACGCCGCCGTCGGCGCGCTCGACCTCAAGCTCGACCAGAAGTCCCTCGACCACCTCGACGACCTCTTCCCGGGCCACCGCCCCGCCCCGGAGGACTACGCCTGGTAGGCCGCCCGCCCGCGTTCCGGCTTCGGCCCCGGCCCCGGCCGGGGCCTCCGTCGCGCCCCCGGCGGCCGTGGAAGACGGCC
>NZ_JBHVET010000233.1:0-11030 GCF_042802135.1 Kitasatospora sp. NPDC057512 | reverse complement strand
CCCTTGCTCAGGCCCGCCTTCTGCGAGCAGACGGGCCAGGCGCCCGCACCCTGCGAGGCGAGGACCTTCTCCGCGACGGCGATCTGCTGCTCCTTGGTCGCCTTGTGCGCCTGGGAGGCGTACGCGGTCCCGCCGTACGCGGCCCAGGTGGACGGGCTGAACTGCAGTCCTCCGTGGAAGCCGTTGCCGGTGCTGGTGCTCCAGTTCCCGCCGCTCTCGCACTGGGCGACGGCGTCCCAGGTCGAGGCGGTAGCGGCGGAGGCCGAGGTGGCCGTGACGAGGCCGGCCACCGGCAGGGCCGCGACGGCGGCGCCCGCGAGGACCGCCATCCGCACGCGGTGGCGCTTGGTGGTGGCGGTGGTGTCGGTGGCAGCGGCGGTCTCGTGACGGGGATTCATACAGTTCCTCTCGACAAGTCCCGGGTGGGCATGCGGAACCAGGCCCGGGACATGGGCCGGCAGTCTTTCGCTCACCTCACTCGACGGGCGGCCGGACACGTGTCGGACGTGCCGTGCCGCCCCGGTCACCTCCGCACGCCGACGGCCTGTTCGAGCCGGCCTCGTCGGCGGGCACCGCCCTCACGCCGCGGGTCAGTCGGCGGGCAGTGCGTCGGGGTGAACCCGGGTGGCGCTCGTTGCGCCGCCAATGAAGCTAGGGGGCATCACCCGGACGCAGCAAGCAATTCTTCGACGTCGCAGGTCAGTTGACTGTTACCGGCGGTACGGGTCAAAAAATCATGCCCGATTTGACCATTTTTGACCAGGTTTCCAAGATCAAACGGTCAAATTCCGTGCCCTCACTCACACCTGTCCGCGCGAGAAAGCCGTCACACCATCCACGCGGAGGAACCGTCAGCTGACGCACCGTCACCACCGCACCCGGAGTTCCCGGTTCCGCGCCGCCATCGAGTGGCATCCGTCACGCTCGACACGTATAGCGATCACGCGAACACCGTCAGCGACGGCCGTCGAGCTCCGCATCCCGCGCCAACAGCGCCGCCTGGACCCGGTTATCGCAGCCCAGCTTGGCCAGGATCCGGCTGACGTAGGTCTTCACCGTCGCCTCGCTCATGTGGATCCGCGCCCCCGCGTCGGCGTTCGACAGACCCTCTCCGAGCAGGGCCAACACCTCCAGCTCGCGCGGGGTGAGCACCTCCAGCCGGCGCCGCGCCGCGACGGCGCGGGCGGCCAGCGAGGCGCTGCGCCCGGAGGCCAGCGAGTCGACGATGTGCCGGGTCGCGGCCGGGGAGAGGAAGGCGTTCCCGCCCGCCGCCGCCCGGACGGCCTGGATCAGCTCGTTCGGCGCGGTGTCCTTGAGCAGGAAGCCGGCACCGCCCTCGGTCACGGCGCGCAGGACGTTCTCGCGCTCCCCGAAGGTGGTGAGGATCAGCGCCCGCGCGCCGGGGGCGACCTTCGCCAGTTCCCCGAGCGCCGTCAGCCCGTCCATCACCGGCATCTGGATGTCCAGCAGCACCACGTCCACCCGGTGCGCCCGCGCGAGCTCCAGCGCCTCCCGCCCGTCGGCGGCCTCCGCGACCACCTCGATGTCCTCGGCGGAACCGAGGATCATCCTGATTCCGGCCCGGATCAGCGGCTCGTCGTCGGCGACGAGGACTCGGATCACGCTGGTCATTCCCCTCGAACGGTGCTGTGGGCTGCGGCACCATCCTCACATCCCGGCAGGACCGTTCCGAACCACCCCGTTCCGGACCACCGTGATCCGAAACCGGCCCGGCCCGCCCGGCCGGGGCATCCGCCCGCGCACGGGGGCACTCAACCGCTGATCACGTACTCCTGTTTCTCCACCAGTGCCCCGTCCCGGAAGCAGAATCGCGCCACGTGCTCCTCGTTCCAGCCGGCGCCGGGCGCACCGTTCAGGGCGAACCAGCGGCAGTGCGCGCCCTCCGGGATCTCGGGTCCTGTCCCCTTATACGTGTCGGTGATGAAGTCGTTGCCGCGCGGCAGCGTCTGCAGCACCTCGGCCTCGGCGGTGCCCACCCTGATCTGGTCGTACATCGGCTGCTGCACGGTCGCGTCGTTGGTGCCCTTGACGAAGGCGACCACGCCCCAGACCGCCAGACCGAGCACGGTCACCGCGACCGCGACCACCCCGACGGCGCAGCCCATCGCCGGACTGCGCCGCTTGCGCTCCGGCTCCTCGGCGGGCGGCAGGCCGTCCAGCATCCAGTCCTCGCCCCCGTCCGCCCCCGCGGCCGCCGCGTCCTGCTCCGCCCCTTCGTAGGGGAGCACGGCCGCCAGCCGGAAGCCCTGCTCCGGCGTGGGCCCGGCGTGCACCATGCCGCCGACCAACCGGGCGCGCTCCCGCAGGCCGGTCAGCCCCTGACCGCCGCTGACCGCCGCGCCCGCGCCGACGCGTGCCCCCACGAGCTCCGGTGCGCGGGCGTTGGTGACCTCCACCACCAGCGCGTCCGGCTCGTACCGCAGCGCGACGCCGATCGGCGCGCCGGGGGCGTGCTTGTGCGCGTTGGTGAGCGCCTCCTGCACGATCCGGTACGCCGCGTGGTCGACGGCGGCCGCCAGCGGACGCCGCTCCCCCTCCACGGTGAGGTCGATCCCGGCCCCGGCCGCCCGGGAGGACTCCACCAGCCCCTCGATCCCGTCCACCCCGCCCCGGGCCGGCGCCCCGGCACCCGTCCCGGTGGCGGCCGGCCCGGCGGTGGGCACCCCCGCGGCCGCCGAGGCGGTGGCCGGCACCGCCGTCGACTCGTCGTGCAGCACCCCGACCACCTCGCGCAGCTCGCGCATCGCCGCGACCGCCGCCTGCCGCAGCACCCCGACCGCCTCGCGCTGCCGGTCGGTGAGCGTCCGGTCCACCTCCAGCGCGCCCGAGTGCACCGAGATCAGTGCCAGCTGGTGGCCCAGGCTGTCGTGCATGTCCTGGGCGATCCGGTGCCGCTCGCGCAGCCGCGCCTGGTGCACCACCATGACCCGCTCGCGCAGCAGCTGCTCGTTGCGCTCGCGCAGCGCGTCCAGCAGGGCGCGGCGCTGCGCCCGGTAGCGGCCGTAGAGCGCGGGCAGCACGGCCACCACCAGGAAGGCCCCGAACGACAGCGGCAGCAGCAGCTTCGGCGAGAACGAGGCGCCCTCCTTCAGCACGCCCGTCATGGTGAACAGCGCCCAGCCCACCACGAAGGTGCCGACCAGCGACCAGACCCGGCGGATCCGCGCCCCGGCCGTCCAGCCCGCGCAGACCAGCATCGGGATCGGGCCGACCGCCCAGCCGGCGGCGGCCGCGACGACGACCAGCACGGTGGCCGGCAGTCCCTTGCGCAGCACCCACGCCACCGCGACCCCGACGCCGACGAGCACCGCCTGGCCGGTGTTGGAGAGCAGCTCCAGCAGCGCGGCGAAGCCGCCCATCACCAGGGCGAGCAGTGCCTCGCCCACGACCCGCCGGGGCCGCCAGGGCCCCGGCAGCGCCGTCCGTACCGCCGTGTTCCAGGCCCGCGCGATCGCTTCCACACGTCGAGGCTATCGGTTGGGCCGGGGCACCCGCCGTCCTCCTTCGTCGCCGCCCCCGCCGACGAAAGTCGCCTGGTCGGCCCCGTCCCGGTGGCCTGCCCGCCCTGTCCGAACGGCGCGGCCGCTCAGCCGAAGGCCGTGAGCAGCAGCGCCACGTCGTCCACCCGGCGGGCGGAGCCGACCTCGCGCAGCAGCCGCTCGGCCGCCTGCTCCAGGCCCTCCCCCGCCGCCGCCCGGGCCAGCGCGGCCCGCAGCCGGTCCACGCCCTGGTCGATCGCCACCGCCGGGTCCTCCACCAGCCCGTCGGTGTAGAGGGCGAGCACCGCTCCGCTGCCCAGCCGCAGGTCGCTGACCGGGTAGTCGGCCCGCTCGTCCACCCCGAGCAGCGGCCCGCCCGGGACGTACAGCGCCTCGGCCCGTCCGCCGGGGTGGCGCAGCACCGGCGGGAGGTGCCCGGCCCGGGCGATCCGGCCGAGCCCGACGGCCGGGGTGAGCCGGACCAGGCAGCAGCTGGCGAGCAGCCCGGGGTCGAGGTCGAGCAGCAGCCGGTTGGTGCGGGCGAGCACCTCGTCGGGCGGGTCGCCGCCGGTGGCGAAGGCGCGCACGGCGCTGCGCAGCTGCCCCATCGTGGCGGCCGCGCCGACGCTGTGGCCCTCGACGTCGCCGATCACCAGGGTGACGTCCCCGCCGGTGACGATCGCGTCGTACCAGTCGCCGCCGATCTCCATGCCCTGGGTGCCGGGCAGGTAGCGGGCGGTGATCCGGATGCCGGGCACCTCGGGCAGCCGGTGCGGCAGCAGCGCCTGCTGCAGGCCGCGGGCCAGGGCGAACTCGGCGTCGTACAGCCGGGCGCGCTCCAGGGCCTGGGCGATGAAGCCGCCGAGCGCGGTGAGCAGGCCGCGCTCCTCCACGGTGAAGGGGCGCGGCAGGTCGAAGCCGACGATGCAGGTGCCGACCGCCCGGCCGGAGGCGATCAGCGGCAGGAAGGCCCAGGCGCCCATCTCGTCCAGGGCCAGGCCGGGGTAGGTGGCGGCGAGTTCGCGCACCGACTCGAAGAAGACCGGGGTGCCGGTGCTGAGCGTCTCCGCGCCGGGCACCCGGGTGTCCATCGGGATGCCCTCGAAGGCGTCCAGGAAGCCGTCCGGGTAGCCGGTCTGCGAGAGCAGGTGCAGGCGCTGGTCGCGCACCGCGTAGATGGCGAGCTCCTGGCCGCCGAAGGCCGGCAGGAGCTCCCCGGCCACCGCCCGGCAGACGTCCCGGACGGTGACCGCCTCGGTGAGCGCGCTGGCCAGCTGGAGCAGGTGGTGGGTGCCGCCCATCCCGGTGCGGGCGGCGGGCGGCGGCGGGACGGCGGCCGGCTCGGCGGCGCCGGGCGGCGCCTCGGCCGCGACCACCCGGGCGGTGACGCCGTGCGGGTCCGGGTAGAGCGAGAAGGCGAGCCAGCCGTCCGGCGGGCGGGCGGCCAGGAAGGCGGTGGGCCGCTGGGAGAGCTGGGCGGCGCGGTAGCGGTTCTCGTAGAAGGGGTCGGCGAGCCAGGGCAGCGCGTCCCACGGGGGGCGGTGGACCAGCTCCTCGCGGCGGGCCCGGAGCAGCGGCTCGACGGCGCGGTTGGCGTAGCCGATCCGGCCGTCCTGGTCGAGCGCGAACACGCCCTCGGGCAGCCGGTCGACGGCGGCCGCGGCGGCGCTCAGGCTCCGGAGGTCCAGCACCGCGCCGACCAGGTGGGTCCGGCCGTCGGAGATCGCCCGGGGCACCCGGGCCCACAGCTCCACCGGGTACGGCAGGCCGTCCGGGCCGAGCACCCGGACCCGGGCGGCCAGTACCTCGCCGCGCTCCAGCGCGATCCGGGCGGCGGCCCGGAAGCCGGGCAGGTCGCCGGGGGCGACGCGACGGCCCAGGGCGGCCACCGTGCCGTCGAACTCGCCCGGTCCGAAGCCGAAGATCTCCAGGAACTGGGTGTCGGCGGCGAGCGCCCCGGTGGCCACGTCCCAGTCGAACATCCCGACCCGGGTGGTCGGCACCGACGGCGGCGGCAGCTCCACCACGGCCGCCTCGCAGCCCGGCTCCACCGACTGCCCGGACTCCGCCAACCCGGCCAGGCCGTCGGCCAGTTGGGCGGCCGCCTCGGCCAGCTGCCGGGCGGCCGGCGCCGCCGGCCCCTCGTCCGAGGCCGGCCACAGCGCGGTCAGCACCCCGAACCGCTCCCCGCCTCGGCCCACCGGCTCGCAGGCGGAGGCGAAGTCGTACGGCAGGCCGACCGCGAGCTGCGGGAAGCGCCGCATGGTGTCCTCGGCGTCGGTGAGGACGACGGCGCGCCCGGTGCGGAAGGCGACCGCGGCCGGCAGCGGCCCCTCGGCGGCCACCCGCCGGAACGGGCCCATCACCGACAGCGGCACGCCCGCGATGGTGCGCAGCACCAGCGAGCGTCCGTCCCGCGAGCGCAGGTACACCATCGAGCCGTACGCCCCGGTCGACTCCAGCACCCGGCGCACGGCCCGGGCCAGCAGCTCGTCCCGCCGGTGGTCCGCCCGCCGGGCCGTCTCCCGGACGGACGGCGGGGCCGCCCGGCCGGTCTCCGCGCCGGCCCCGGGCTCCTGCGGCCGGTCCGGGCCGGGCCGCGCCCCAGGGGCCCCGCCGGTCGCGTGCGGATGGCGCATGCTCTTTTGCTACGCCCGGCCCGCACCGGTGTCAAGGCGAGCCCGCACCGGCCCCGAGCTGCCCCGGGGCCCGCCGTGCACCAGCATGGACGGCATGCCGAGCGAACCCCGCCGCACCACCGTGGTCAACCTCAAGGGCCACCGCGACGACCCCGGGTACCGGGACGTCGTCTACGTCGGCCGCGCCATGCACCGCGGCGGCTGGCACCTCGCCGAGTCCCCGCTGCACTGCCCCTACCACCCCGGCCCGGACCTCACCCGCGAGGAGATGGTCACCAAGTACCGCGCCCACCTGCTCGCCCACCCCGACCTGCTCGCCCTCGTCCCACCCCTGCGCGGCCACCGCCTCGGCTGCTGGTGCGCCCCGCTCCCCTGCCACGCCGACGTCCTCGCCGACCTCGCCGACCACCCGCCTGCGTGATCCTCTTCCCCACCTCTTCCACCATTTCGTATGCATAGCTGCCTGTTCGATATTCTCCGGGCGGGTGGCGGCGTGGGGCCGCCGGTGGGGAAGCGAGAGCCGTATGCAGTCGTCGTCCGGGGGTCCCGCGAGCGGGACGGCGTGGCAGTGGGACGAGGGGACGGACGGCGGCGGGGCCCCCGAGGACGTGATCGCGGGCGGCGGGGAGCGCGCGCGGCCGAGCCGGCGCCGGCTGCTGCTCGGGGCCGGGGTGCTCGCGGCGGGCGGGGCCGCCTGGGCGTTCGGCCGTTCGGGTGTCGGCGGGGCCTTCCCCTCGCCCGGGCCGACCAGGCCGGTTCCGACCGCGCTGTCCGGGCCGACGCCGCTCTGGACGTACCGCGGCCCGGAGGCGATGACCCCGGAGCGCCTCACCGATCCGCCGGGCCGCCCCGTCTACCTCTCCAGGAACGGTCTGCAGGTCCTCGACCACGAGAAGGGCACCGCCGCCCGGCTGCTGGTCTTCGATCCGCCGCCCTCCCGCAGCTGGCCCATCGACGGCGACGTGCTCGGCAAGGTGGTGGTCGGGCCCGACCACCTCTTCACGATCTACGAGGGCCACCTCGACGCCCGCCACTTCACCGACCCGGCCGGCGACTGGAGCCTGCCGCTGCCCGACGAGCTCCAGGGCCAGGTCCGCCTCGCCGGCTACGACCGCCAGGCCCCCGGCGTCCTCTACGGCTACGCCTGGGGCCGCCCGCGGGCCGACGGCACCCCGTCGGAGAACCGCCTCTTCGCGCTGCGGGTCACCGACCGCTCCCTGCTCTGGTCCGTCCGCACCGGGCAGACGGAGCAGCCCGTCACGCCCGCCACCCACACCGGAGGCGGCCTCCTCGCCTGCCTCCGCTTCCTCGGCGGCCGCGCCGAGGTGGTCGCCCGGGACGCCGCCACCGGCCGCGAGCTGTGGACCGCCCCCGGCGAGGAGGACCTGCGCTGGTGCGTCGCCGGCTCGGGGGGCTTCCTCGTCCCCGACGGCAACGGCGGCGTGCGCAGGCTGCGTCCCACCGGCGAGCCGGGCTGGACTTACGCACCCCACCGGGGCGAGTCCTGGCGGGCGCTGCCGCCCCTCGAACACGGCGGCCGGGTGTACGTCCCGTGGGACCAGGGCGTCGTCAGCTGCCTCGACGTGTCCTCCGGCGCGGAGCTCTGGTCCTGCCGGCTGCCGTTCCCGCTGGACCGCCGCAGCCGCCCGCTGGTCGCCAAGGACACGCTGTTCGTCCCGGGTACGGCGGCCGGCGGGGTCAGCGCGATCCACCCCGCGACCGGCGAGCTGGGGTGGACCTTCCACGACTCCGGTCCGGGGAAGGACGTCTGGACCCTCGCCACCGACGCGGCCCACCAGTTCGACGGCACCCGGCTGTACGCGGGCCACGACGACGTCCTGCACGCCCTCCCCCTGAACTGAGCGCCCCCACGACTGAACTGAGCGCCCCCACGACACGGCAGGACGGCCCGATGCAGGTACGCCCGATCTCCCCCGACAACCTGGCCGAGCTGCTCGCCGACCGCGTCGCCGCCCTGCCCGACGCCCGCGCCCGGCGC
The DNA here is from genome assembly GCF_042802135.1 of Kitasatospora sp. NPDC057512. NCBI lineage: Bacteria > Bacillati > Actinomycetota > Actinomycetes > Kitasatosporales > Streptomycetaceae > Kitasatospora > Kitasatospora sp. NPDC057512. Next base: position 2,892 of record NZ_JBHVET010000233.1, on the reverse strand, counting down.
CTGCGGGTGGCCGTGGACGGCGCGCCGGCCGCCCGCCCCGGGGCGCTCGCCGACGCGCTGGTGGAGCCGCTGCGGCTGCGCGGCCACCCGACGCTGCGGGTCTCGGCCGCCGGCTTCCTGCGCCCGGCCTCGATCCGGCTGGAGTACGGCCACCAGGACGCGGACGCCTTCCACGACCTCTGGCTGGACGACGGCGCCCTGGCGCGCGAGGTGCTCGACCCGCTGGAGCCGGGCGGCAGCGGCCGCGTCCTGCCCTCCCTGCGCGACCCGGCCACCGACCGGTCGACCCGCGCCCCGTACACCGAACTCCCGCCCGGCGGCGTGCTGTTGCTGGACGGCGCGCTGCTGCTCGGCCGCTGGCTGCCGCTGGAGCTGACCGTCCACCTGGCGCTCGGCCCGGCCGCGCTGGCCCGCCGTACCCCGGCCGACCAGCAGTGGACGCTGCCCGCCTTCGCCCGCTACGAGGCGGAGACCGGGCCCGCCGCGACGGCCGACGTCACTGTCCGGGTGGACGACCCGCGCCACCCCGCGCTGGTCGAGCGGCCGTGACCTCCGGGGCCGGGCCCCGCTGGCAGTACGGGCACCAGAACACCGTCCGGTCGCGCGGCGGCGAGCCCTGGCGCCCGGTGGCGACGGGGGTGACGCAGCGCGGGCAGGGCCGTCCGGCCCGGCCGTAGACCCAGTGCTGGTAGCCGGGCCGGGTGTCGCCGGTGGTGATGTGGCCGGGGCGCAGCTTGTTGGCCTCCAGCATCTGCCGGGCTCGCTCCACCAGCCGGTCGGGGTGCGGGAGTTCGCCGACCTCGGTCCACGGCGTCACGCCCGCGACGAAACACAGTTCGTTCGCGTAGACGTTGCCGATCCCGGCGAGGTTGCGCTGGTCGAGCAGGGCCTCGACGACCGGGCGGCCCGGGTGGGCGAGGAGCCGGCGGACGGCCTCGACCGGGTCCCAGTCGGAGCCGAGCAGGTCGGGGCCGAGATGGCCGACGATCCGCCGTTCGTCGGCGGTGCGCAGCAGTTCCACGACGGGCAGCCGGTAGCCGACGGCGGTGCCCCGGTCGGTGCCGAGCACGGCGCGGATCTGCCACTCCGGGCCGCCGGTCCACCGCTCGCCGGGCCGGTAGACCACCCAGCGGCCGTCCATCCTCAAGTGGGTGTGCAGAGTGAGGCCGCCTTCGAAGCGGGCGAGCAGGTGCTTGCCGCGCGGGGCGACCTCCAGCACCCGGCGGCCGGTGAGGTCGGCGGTGGCGTGCGCGGGCACCCGCAGGTCGGCGCTGGTCAGCGGCTGTCCGGCGAGGGCCTCGTGCAAGTGGGCCGCCACGCGGTAGACGGAGTCACCTTCTGGCATGCCTCCATTCTGGTCCGCGCGGCGGCCCGGCGGGGCACCGCCCCCGGCCGCGCTACTCCGACTGCTCGGCGGCGCCGTGGGCCTCGCGCACCACGACCACCGGGCAGGGCGCGTGCTCGGTGAGGTGGCGGCTGACCGAACCGAGCAGCACGCCGGAGAAGCCGCCCAGGCCGCGGCTGCCGACGACGAGCAGCGCGGCGCCCTTGGCGGCCTCCAGCAGCGCCTGGGCGGCGTTGCCGGGCATCACGCTCTCGGTGATCCGCACGCCGGCGTCGTCGCCGGCCACCTTGGCGACGGTCTCGCTGAGGGTCTTCCCGGCGAGCTCCTCGGGGTTGAAGGCCTCGACGGTCGGCACGCCCGCCCCGGCCCAGCCGTAGAAGGCCGGGTACTCCCAGGCGGCGATCGCGTGGACCGTCCCGCCGACGGCCCGCGCGTAGTCGATCGCCCAGCGCAGCGCCTGCTCCGAGGCGGGCGAGCCGTCCACGCCGACGACGATCCGGGGATTGGCACTCATGCCCTTGCTCCTTCGGTTGCTCCTGATCGGTCCCGACCCTCCGAACATAGATCAAATCGGACAAACGGTCGGTATCTGCCACGCCGGAAGCGCCCCGTCGCATTCAATTCCAGTGCGCCCGGCCTGCCACGCCTGCGAGCATCCCGGATGCCGAACGAGCCCCGCCGCCGCACCGGCGACCGGATGCCGCTCTGCCTCGCGGTGCGCTGCCGGTCCGCTGCCGACCCACCGCCTGGGGTCAACTCCGGTAGGCCGCCCAGATGTTGGCCATCCGTTGGACCTGTCCCGGGGTGAACCGGGTCATGCAGGAGTCGTAGCTGTAGTCCATGAAGTTGTGGATCGGATCGAGCCCCGGGCCGGGGCAGGTGTCCCGGCCCTCGGGGCAGCCGGAGGCGCCGGTGCGTTCGGCCGGGGTGTCCTCCACGTAGTCGCCCGGGGCCCGGCAGCCGTTCTGGAAGGTGTGGAAGAGGCCGAGCCAGTGGCCGATCTCGTGGGTCGCGGTGTCGCCCTCGTCGTAGTGGACGGCGGAGCCGCCCGGCAGGGAGGCGTCGAGCACCACCACGCCGTCGTCGGTCGGGTGCGTCCGGTAGGCGTTCGGGAAGGTCGACCAGCCGAGCAGGGAGTCGCCGAGCCGGGCGGTGTAGAGGTTGAGGGTGCCCTGGTCGCCCTTGCGCAGGGCGGTCTTCATCGCCTGCTCGGCCGAGGAGCCCGGGGTCATGCCGGTGAACCAGGAGGCGTTGTCGCTCCAGTCGGTGCCGACCAGTTCGAAGTGGAACGGGCTCGGGACGTTGCCCTCGCCCTGGCCGCCGTAGCTCTCGTTGAGGTGGTCGATCTGGCCCGCGACGGCGGCCTGGTCCAGCCGCCCCTCGTCGCCGTCGTGGATCACGTGGAAGTAGACCGGGATCGTGGTCGGGGCGCCGGACCGGACCCGGCCGACGCCCAGTTCGGCCAGGCGCTGGGCGAGGTCCGCCTGCATCGCCCGGGCCTGCCGGGGGCTGACCGCGTTCGGGTCCCGGTCCGGCCGGCTGCCGGC
>NZ_JBHVET010000232.1:0-11134 GCF_042802135.1 Kitasatospora sp. NPDC057512 | reverse complement strand
GGGTCGGAGGAGCCGGCCGCCGCCAGGACGACGCCGGTTCGGGCCCGGGCGGCGGGTGAGCCGACCGCGAGGCCGGCTTCGGCGAGGCGGCGGTCCAGGGCGGCGAGCAGCAGGGGGGAGGGGCCGAGCACGTCGGCGACCGGCAGCCGGGAGCCGGCGGCGCGCAGGGCGGCCGGGATGTCGTGCTTGGCGTGGAAGGCCCGGTTGAGCAGCAGCGGCACCGCCACCGCGTCCGCGAGCCGTCCGACCACCTGGGGGATCCGCGGCGCGCAGTGGTCCAGGTAGGCGGTGGCGACCTCGGTGCCGGGTCGCTGGGCCCGCACCTCCTCCACGAGCGCGGCCACCGTCGCGGCGTGGCGCGGGTCGCGGCTGCCGTGGGCGATCAGGAGGAGGGCGGGCATCAGCGGTGCCTCACTTGCCGGTGGCCAGCAGGCCGCGGTTGCGCAGCACCCGGCGTTCGACGGGGGTGAAGACGAGGAGCTCGATGGCGATGCCGACGAAGAGGATGAGGATGATGCCGAGCAGGACGCCGGACATGTCGGAGAACTCGCGCTGGTCCTCCAGGAAGCGGCCGAGGCCGCGGCCCAGGTCGGGGGAGGAGGCGACGAGTTCGGCGGCCATCAGGGAGCGCCAGGAGAACGCCCAGCCCTGCTTGAGGCCGGCGAGGTAGCCGGGCAGCGCGGCGGGGATGAGGACGTGCCGGGCGCCGGTGAGGCCGGTGGCGCCGAGGGTGCGTCCGGCCCGCAGGAACAGCGGCGGGACCTGGTCGATGCCGGCGACCAGGCCGTTGGCGATGGAGGGGACGGCGCCGAGCAGGATGACGGCGTACATCATCGAGTCGTTGATGCCGAGCCAGATGACGGCGGCGGGCACCCAGGCGACCGAGGGCAGCGACTGCAGGCCCTGCAGGACGGGCCCGACGGCGGTGCGCACCGGTCTGATGCGAGCGACGACCAGGCCTATCGGGGTGCCGATCACCACGGCGAGGAGGAAGCCGGACAGGCCGCGCCAGACGCTGGTCCAGATGATCGAGAACAGCGTGCCCTGGTACCAGAGGTCCTGGGCGGAGCGCCACACGTCGGCGGGGCTGGGCAGCTTGTAGGAGGAGGTGAGCTCCAGGCTGTACGCGCCCTGCCACAGCGCGAGCACGACGAGCACGCCGATCAGCGGCGGCAGGGCCTTGCTCCGCAGGGCCTCGCCGAGGGAGCCGCGCTGTGCGGCGACGGCGTCGAGGGCGTCCAGGCCGGCGCCGACGCCGGCGGTGTCCGCGGTGTCCGCGGTCCTGTCGTTCTTGTCCAGGACGGGGGTGGTGTCAGTGCTGGCCATGGCGACGGATCTCCCCACGCAGTTCTTCGGTGATCTCGATGGACAGGTCGGCGACGCCGGCGGACTCGATGCGGCGCGGCTGGGGCAGGTCGATGCGCCATTCGCGGGCGACCCGGCCGGGGCGGGAGGAGAGCAGGACGACCCGCTGGGCGAGGCGGACGGCCTCGCGGACGTTGTGGGTGACGAACAGGACGGTCAGCTGCCGTTCGGCCCAGATCCGGGTGATCTCGTCGTGGAGGACGTCGCGGGTGATGGCGTCGAGGGCGGCGAAGGGCTCGTCCATGAGCAGGACCTTGCTGCCCTGGGCGAGGGCGCGGGCCATCGCGACGCGCTGGCGCATGCCGCCGGACAGCTCGTGGACGCGCTTGCCGTACGCGCCGTCCAGGCGGACGAGTTCGAGCAGCCGCTCGGCCTCGGCGCGGCGCTCGGGGCGGGCGACGCCGGCCAGCTTGAGGGCGAGTTCGATGTTCCGGCCGGCGGTGAGCCAGGGGAAGAGGGCGTGCTCCTGGAACATCAGCGCGGGGCGGCCGCCGGGCACCTCGATGCCGCCGGCGGTGGGCCGGTCGAGGCCGGCGACGAGGTTGAGCAGGGTGGACTTGCCGCAGCCGGACGCGCCGAGCAGGGTGACGAACTCGCCGGGGGCGACGTCGAGGGTGATGTCGTCCAGGACGTGGGTCTGGGCGCCGGGGCGGCCGAAGGACTTGTGCACGTGCGAGATCCGGACGGCGGGCGCACCGCCGTGGGCGTCGGCGCCGGGGGCGTCCGCCGAGGTGGTCAGTGCCGGGGTCATCCGGGCACCTCCTGGATGAGTGGTCTGGCGAGGTCGGGGCCGTGGCCCGGGCCCCGCCCGTCCCGGTGGGCATCGATCGGGGATCGACCGGGCGGGCGGGGGCCGGACCGCGGAGTCGTGACGAACGGCCGTGCTGCGGGTGCTACTTGGCGCCGAGTCCGGCGTCCGCGACGGCGGGCCGGCCCGCCGCGGCGAGGACCTTGTTCAGCAGGGTGAGGTCGTAGATGCCGTTCAGGTTGGGCTTCTTGAGGAGCCCGGCGGTGACGGCGTGGTCGGCCTCGGCCTGGAGGGTGTTCGCCAGCGGGTCGTCCAGGAAGTCGATGTCGGCCCAGGCCGGGTCGAGGATGGCGGGCTCCAGGGAGTTGCCGGCCTCCTTCTTGATCGCCTCGTTGGCGTCGGCCTTGGCCTTGTCGGAGTTGTCCTTGATGAAGGCGTTGGTCTTCACCGAGCCGCGCAGCACGGCCTCCACCACGTCCGGGTGCTCCGTGAGGAACTTCTGCGAGACGATGATGTTGGTGATCACGAACTTCTTGTCGGGCCAGACGTCCTTCTCGTTGAGCAGGACCTTCGCGCCGAGCGTGACCAGCTTGGAGGCGGTGGGCTCGGGCACCCAGGCGGCGTCGATGGAGCCGGACTTGTACGCGTCGGGGGTGACCTTGTTGTCGGTGCGCACGACCGAGACGTCGCCGGCGCCGGTGGCCGCGTCGACCTTGTAGCCCTTGCCCGCGAGGTAGTTGAGCAGGGCGACGTCCTGGGTGTTGCCGAGCTGCGGGGTGGCGATCTTCTTGCCCTTGAGGTCGTCCAGGGAGGCGATCTTCTCCGGGTTGGCGACCAGCTTGACGCCGCCGGAGGCCGAACCGCCGATGATCTTCAGGGACTTGCCGTCGGACTTGGTGTAGCCGTTGATGGCGGGGGAGGGGCCGATCCAGCCGATGTCGATGGAGCCGGCGTTCAGCGCCTCGATCTCGGCCGGGCCGGCGTTGAAGACCTGGGTCTTGACCTGGGTGGCGCCGAGCTCCTTCTGGAGGATGCCCTCCTGGAGGCCGACCAGCGGGGTGCCGTGGGTGAGGTTGGCGAAGTAGCCGATCTTCACCGTGTCCGCGGACAGCTTCGCGCCGGAACCCCCGGCCGTGGCGGCGGCGTTGGCCTTGGCGTCGGAGGACTTGTCGTCGGCCTTGGAGCCGTAGCTGCAGGACGACAGCAGGGCCGCCACGGTCAGGCCGGCCGCGGCGGCGGCCGCGGAGCGTCTGATCCGCCCGGCGGCGGGGCGGGTGCGGGTATGCGGGAGGGCCGGGTTCGGTGCCATGGCGAGAGTCCTGTTCGCGGACGGACCGTCAGGAGGCGGTCTCGGACGGACGGTTGGAAGGTGGTGCGCGCGGCAGCGGTGTGCCGGGGGCAAGCCGGGCGGCTGTGGGGGAGACAGCCCGGTGACAGGGCGTTCTCAGCCCCGTCGGCCCGCACATCGGGTCAGGCCGCCCTGGCCGCTGCCGAGGACGCCGCTGCCGATGCGGCCGCCTTCCTTGTCCATGCCCGAGAACGCCTCGCTGGGCATCAGACCCAGTCCTCCTCGTCGGGGGTGCCGGTGGTGGGTACGGTGGCGAAGGCCTCGCCCGCCATGCCGGCGGTGAGGGTGGTGCCGTCGGCCGGGTCGATGAGCAGGAACGACCCGGTGCGGCGGTTGTCGGAGTAGCCGTCCAGGGCCAGCGGCTCGGCGGTGCGCAGGACGACGCGGCCGATGTCGTTGACGTTCAGCCCGTCGGGGGCGGGGCGCTGTTCCAGGCCCCCTTCGCCGATCGGCGCAGTGATGTCGATCCGGTAGGCGACGTCCTTGACCAGTGCCCGCACGGTGCGGGTGGTGTGCTTGAGGAGGACCTTGTCGCCGGCGCGCAGCGGCCGCTCGCTGAGGTGGCTGACGGTGGCCTCGACGTCCTTGGTGGGGACGGGCACCGGGCCGGCGGCGATGAGGTCGCCGCGGGAGACGTCCAGGTCGTCGGCGAGGCGGACGGTCACCGACTGGGGGGCCCAGGCGGCGGCGGCCTGGCGGCCGAGGGCGTCGATCCCGGCGACGGTGGTGGTGTGGCCGGACGGCAGGACCGTGACGGTGTCGCCGACGCGCAGCACGCCGGACGCCAACTGGCCCGCGTAGCCGCGGTAGTCGGGGTGCTCCTCGGTCTGCGGGCGGATGACGTACTGGACCGGGAAGCGGGCCGGCTCGGCGCCCGGGTCGCTGCCGACCGGCACCGTCTCCAGGTGCTCCAGCAGGGTCGGGCCGCCGTACCAGTCCATGTGCGCGGACGGTTCGACGACGTTGTCCCCGACGAGGGCGGAGATCGGGACCGCCAGCACGTCCCTGACGCCGAGCGAGGCGGCGTAGGCGGTGAACTCGGCGGCGATGGCGGCGAACACGGGCTCGGCGTAGTCGACCAGGTCCATCTTGTTGACGGCGAGGACGACGTGCGGCACCCGCAGCAGGGCGGCGACGGCGGCGTGCCGGCGGGTCTGCTCGACGACGCCGTTGCGGGCGTCGACGAGGACGACGGCGAGTTCGGCGGTGGAGGCGCCGGTGACCATGTTGCGGGTGTACTGCACGTGCCCGGGGGTGTCGGCGAGGATGAACCGCCGGCGGGGCGTGGCGAAGTAGCGGTAGGCCACGTCGATGGTGATGCCCTGTTCGCGCTCGGCCCGCAGGCCGTCGGTGAGCAGGGCGAGGTCGGGCGCCTCCTGGCCGCGGCTGCGGGAGGCGTGCTCGACGGCCTCCAGCTGGTCGGCGAGCACCGACTTGGAGTCGTGCAGCAGCCGGCCGACGAGGGTGGACTTGCCGTCGTCGACGGAGCCGGCGGTGGCGAAGCGCAGCAGCGAGGTGGCGTTGGTGGCGGTGCTCATTAGAAGTATCCCTCGCGCTTGCGGTCTTCCATCGCGGCCTCGGAGAGCTTGTCGTCGGCCCGCGTCGCACCGCGCTCGGTGAGGCGCGAGGCGGCGATCTCGGCGATGACGGCCTCGATGGTGGTGGCGTCGGAGTCGACGGCGCCGGTGCAGGACATGTCGCCGACGGTGCGGTAGCGGATCAGCCGCCGCTCGACCGGCTCGTGCTCCTTGGGGCCGCCCCAGTCGCCGGCGGTCAGCCACATGCCGCTGCGGGCGAAGACGTCCCGCTCGTGGGCGTAGTAGATCTCCGGCAGCTCGATGCCCTCGCGCTCGATGTACTGCCACACGTCGAGTTCGGTCCAGTTGGACAGCGGGAAGACCCGCACGTGCTCGCCCACCGCGTGGCGGCCGTTGTAGAGCGACCACAGCTCGGGGCGCTGGCGGCGCGGGTCCCAGGCGCCGAACTCGTCGCGCAGCGAGAAGACGCGCTCCTTGGCGCGGGCCTTCTCCTCGTCGCGGCGGCCGCCGCCGAACACCGCGTCGAAGCGGTTCGTCTCGATGGCGTCCAGCAGCGGCACGGTCTGCAACGGGTTGCGGGTGCCGTCGGGGCGCTCGCGCAGGACGCCGCGGTCGATGAAGTCCTGGACGTGGGCGACGTGCAGGCGCAGGCCGTGCCGTGCGGCGACGCGGTCGCGGTAGTCGATGACCTCGGGGAAGTTGTGCCCGGTGTCGACGTGCAGCAGCGAGAAGGGGATGGCGGCGGGCGCGAAGGCCTTGAGCGCCAGGTGCAGCATGACGATGGAGTCCTTGCCGCCGGAGAACAGGATCACCGGGCGTTCGAACTCCCCCGCGACCTCGCGGAAGATGTGCACCGACTCGGCCTCCAGCGTGTCCAGGTGGGACAGCGCGAAGGGGTTGTCGTCGGCGGTGCGGACCGGGCTGTCGGTCGCGGTGGTCATGCCAGACCCCTCTCGGTCAGGAAGGCGTGCAGCTCGGCGGCGGACTCGGCGACCGCGCGGCCCTGGGTCTGGAGGCGCAGCTCCGGCCGCTCCGGGGCCTCGTACGGGTCGTCCACGCCGGTCAGGCCGGAGATCTCGCCGGCCGCCTGCCGGGCGTACAGGCCCTTGACGTCCCGTTCGGCGCACAGCTCGACCGGGGTGGCGACGTGGATCTCCAGGAACTCGGTGCCGGCCGCCGCGTGCCGCTCGCGCACCGCGGCGCGGGAGTCCGCGAACGGGGCGATCACCGGGGCGAGCACCTTGACGCCGTTGGCCGCCAGCTTCTCGGCGACGAAGCCGATCCGGGTGACGTTGGTGTGCCGGTCCTCGCGGGAGAAGCCGAGGCCCTTGGAGAGGAACTCGCGGATCTCGTCGCCGTCCAGGACCTCGACCTTGTGGCCCTCGGCGCGCAGCCGCTCGGCGAGGGCGAAGGCCAGGGTGGTCTTGCCCGCGCTCGGCAGCCCGGTCAGCCACACGGTGGCGCCGCGCTCGCACGGGGCGGCCGCGCGGGCCGCCTCTGCGGCTCCGTCGGCGGCCAGGGTGTCAGCTGTCACGGTTCGTTCCTTACACGAGGATGGACGGACGATCAGAACGGATGATCAGAGCGGATGATCAGAGGTGGATGCCGCACTCGGTCTTGCCGGAGCCGGACCAGCGGCCGGCCCGGGCGTCCTCGCCCTCGCCCGGCTTGCGGGTGCAGGACAGCGGGGAGCAGCCGATCGAGGTGTAGCCCTCCCACAGCAGCGGGTTGAGCAGCACGCCGTGGGCGGCGACATAGGCGTCCACGTCCTCCTGGGTCCAGCGGGCGATCGGGGCGATCTTGACCTTGCGGCGCTTCGGGTCCCAGGACACCACAGGGGTGTTCGCCCGGGTCGGCGACTCGTCGCGGCGCAGCCCGGTCGCCCAGGCGTCGTAGCCGGCCAGGCCCCGGTTGAGCGGCTCGACCTTGCGCAGCGAGCAGCACAGGTCCGGGTCGCGGTCGTGCAGGGCGGGCCCGTGCTCGGTGTCCTGCTCGGCCACCGTCCGCAGCGGGGTGAGCGTGATGACGTTGACCGGCATGGTCGCGGCCACCGCGTCGCGCGTCCCGAGGGTCTCCGGGAAGTGGTAGCCGGTGTCCAGGAACACCACGTCCACCCCCGGGAGCACCGAGGACGCCAGGTGGGCCACCACCGCGTCCTCCATCGAGGAGGTGACGCAGAACCGCGCGCCGAAGGTGTCCGCGGCCCACCGCAGGACCTCCTGCGCGGTGGCCTCCTCCAGCTCGCGGCCGGCCCGGACGGCTGTCGCCTCGTGGTCAGTCGCGGTGCTGCTCATGTGACGTACCCCCGTGGTTGGTCGGTGACAGCAGGCCGAGGAACTTCAACTGGAAGGCGCGGCGGCACCCGTGGCACTCCCAGGCGCCGTGCCCGGCCTCGGAGGGGCGCAGGTCCTCGTCCCCGCAGTAGGGGCAGAAGAAAGGGGCGGCGCGCTCGCTCATTGCCCACCTCGCTGCGCTCGGCGTTCGCTTCGCGAACAACGCCCTGCTTTTTTGGTTCGCTCGCTGCGCTCACTCACGACAACTGCTCCTCGGTCGCCCGGGCCGCCCACTGGGCGAAGCGCTCGCCCTCGGTGCGGTCGGCCTGGTAGCGGGTCAGCACGCGCTCGACGTAGTCGGGCAGGCCGGCGCTGGTGACCTTGAGGCCGCGGACCTTGCGGCCGAAGCCGGCCTCCAGGCCGAGCGCGCCGCCGAGGTGGACCTGGTAGCCCTCGACCTGCTCGCCGTGCTCGTCGGTGACCAGCTGGCCCTTGAGGCCGATGTCGGCGACCTGGATGCGGGCGCAGGCGTTCGGGCAGCCGTTGATGTTGATGGTCAGCGGCTCGGCGAAGTCCGGCAGGCGCTGCTCCAGCTCGTCGATGAGCGTGCGGCCGCGCTCCTTGGTCTCGACGATGGCGAGCTTGCAGTACTCGATGCCGGTGCAGGCCATGGTGCCGCGGCGGAACGGCGAGGGGGTGACCCGCAGGTCGAGCGCCTCCAGGCCGGCCACCACGGAGTCGACGTGCTCCTCGGCGATGTCGAGGACGATCATCTTCTGCTCGGCGGTGGTGCGCACCCGGTCGCTGCCGTGGGCGGCGGCGAGGTCGGCGATCCGGCCGAGCAGCTTGCCGTCGACCCGGCCGACGCGGGGGGCGAAGCCGATGTAGTAGCGGCCGTCCTTCTGCCGGTGGACGCCGACGTGGTCGCGCCAGCGGGCGGCGGGCTCGGCCGGGGCGGGGCCGTCGACCAGGCGGTACTCGAGGTACTCCTCCTCCAGCACCCGGCGGAACTTCTCCACGCCCCAGTCGGCGACCAGGAACTTCAGCCGGGCGCGGTTGCGCAGGCGCCGGTAGCCGTAGTCGCGGAAGATGCCGATGACGCCGCCGTAGACGTCCGCCACCTCGTCCAGCGGGACCCACGCGCCCAGCCGCACGCCCAGCTTGGGGTTGGTGGACAGGCCGCCGCCGACCCACAGGTCGAAGCCGGGACCGTGCTCGGGGTGGACCACGCCGACGAAGGAGACGTCGTTGATCTCGTGCGCGACGTCCAGCAGCGGGGAGCCGGAGACCGCGCTCTTGAACTTGCGCGGCAGGTTGGAGAAGTCCGGGTTGCCGATGAAGCGGCGCTGGATCTCCTCGATGGCGGGCGTGCCGTCGATGATCTCGTCCTCGGCGATGCCGGCCACCGGGGAGCCGAGGATGACGCGCGGGGTGTCGCCGCAGGCCTCGGTGGTGGACAGGCCGACGGCCTCCAGCTTCCGCCAGATCGCCGGGACGTCCTCGATCCGGATCCAGTGGTACTGGATGTTCTGGCGGTCGGTCAGGTCGGCGGTGCCGCGCGCGTACTGCTCGGAGACCTCGGCGACCGCCCGCAGCTGGGGGACGGTCAGCCGGCCGCCGTCGATGCGGACCCGGAGCATGAAGAACTCGGCGTCCAGCTCGTGCGGGTCCAGGATCGCGGTCTTGCCGCCGTCGATGCCCTCCTTGCGCTGGGTGTAGAGCCCCCACCAGCGCATCCGGCCGCGCAGGTCGGCGGGGTCGATGGAGTCGAAGCCCCGGTGCGCGTAGATCGTCTCAATACGTGTCCGCACATTGAGACCGTCGTCGTCCTTCTTGAACTGCTCGTTGGCGTTCAGCGGGGTGTAGTGGCCCATGCCCCACTGGCCCTCGCCGCGGTGGCGGGTCACCTTGCGGGCCGCTGCGGGGCGCCGCTCGGCGGCGCGGTCGGCCGTGGGCTCGACGGTCTCGGGGGAGGTGGCCATGGTGAAGTCCTTCTGGGCGGATGGCGCTGCTGCCGAATGGGTCGCGGGGCGTGCCCGGCCGTGCGGTACCGCTCTGACCTGCGGATTTCAAGGTCCTGAGGGCGGTGGCCGGGACCGGGCGGGCGCCTGCGCATCCGCTGCGGCGGGGATGGCGGGAAGGTCGGCGCCGGGTGCGGTGGTGCGGCGGAGACGGGGGGCTCAGGTCACCGGACAGATGGCGCTGGACACGCGAAGGAGATCGACGTGGAGTCGACCTACTAGGGTGGTTCCGGCGCTTGGCATGGCAAGAGATTCGCACGGCGCGGGACTCGCGGTCCACTAACATCCAGATACTGGACTCTGAGGTTTCGTCATGTGGGACATCCGGATGTTCCCGCCGCTCCCCGCCCGGACGTCCGGCGATGCGTCCGGTGATGCGTCCGGCGATGCGTCCGGTGATGCGCCCCCACCCCGTCCGGCCACGCGCCCGTACCCCGGGGAGATCAACCGCCGGGCCCCGGCCCGATACGGTTGGCCCTGTGCAAGCAGCAGGCGATACGACCAGACCGAACGCCGAGCGGCCCTCCCGGCGACGGGGCAAGGGCTCCCGGCGCGCGGCCAAGCAGGCCACCTGGCGCCGCACGGCGTGGGAGCTGATCAGGGACACCACCAACACCTGCGTCGAGTACCGGGTCACCGGGCTCGCCGCGGAGGCGGCCTTCTTCACCCTGCTGTCGATCCCGCCGCTGCTGCTCGGGCTGGCCGGCACCCTCGGCTACCTCGACGAGTTCGTCGGCGCGGGCACCATCGCCGGGCTCAAGAAGAGCATCCTCTCGGCCTCCGGGACGGTGCTGTCGGACTCCTCCGTCAACGAGGTCGTGGTCCCGCTGCTGGACGGGGTGTTCGACCGGACCCGGCCCGACCTCGTCTCGATCGGCTTCCTGCTGTCCCTGTGGTCCGGCTCCAGGGCCCTCTACATCTTCATCGACACCATCACCGTCATGTACGGGCTCGACGGCAAGCGGGGCATCGTCAAGACCCGGCTGATGTCGCTCAGCCTCTACTTCGGCGCCCTGGTGATCGGCTCGCTGGTGCTGCCGCTGCTGATGGTCGGTCCGGGACTGCTGGAGAACGCCGTACCGGGGGTGTCCGGGCTGGTCGGCGCCCTCTACTGGCCGGTCGCCATCGTGCTGCTGACCGTCTCGCTGACCACCCTCTACCACCTGGCCGTCCCGGTCTCGACCCCGTGGCGCGAGGACATCCCCGGCGCCCTGGTCGCCCTGGTGGTGCTGGTCTTCTGCAGCGTCGGCCTGCGGGTCTACCTGGTCAGCTCGGTCGAGGGCCCCTCGGTGTACGGCTCGCTGGCGGCGCCGGTGGCCGTCCTGCTGTGGATCTTCGTGGTGGCGCTCGCGGTGCTCATCGGCGCCGCGATGAACGCCGCGATAGACCGCCGCTGGCCCACCCTGGAGACCGCCGACGCGCGCGCCGAGAACGAGCGCGCCCACGAGGAGGCGGCCGCCGCCGTGGTCCGCGAGGTCGCCGCCCGGCGGGCCGCCGAACGGGCCCGGCGCGCCCGCGAGCTCGGGCTCGCCGAGGGCGTCGAGGAGGAGTGGGGCGAGGACGAGGGCGAGGACGTGCCCTCCGAGTACCCGGAGCGGTGGGCCGACGTGCTGGCCGCCGACAACGTGCGCGGCCGGCTCACCGCCCGTGGCGGGCCGCACCACCGGCCCGGCCCGCCGCCGCCGGACAGCGACCGGCCGGCGGGGCCGCCGCAGGCGGGCGGGGCGGGGGCGGGGCAGCCGGGGGCGGGCGCTGGGCCTGGACCTGGGCCGGGTTCGGGGCCGGGGGCGCCGTCCGGGCCGGGACTGGGGCCGGTGCCGCCCGGGCAGCAGGTGCCGGGG
>NZ_JBHVET010000231.1:0-11148 GCF_042802135.1 Kitasatospora sp. NPDC057512 | reverse complement strand
GGGTCCGCTCCGCGTCCAGCGGCATGTACTCGATGAAGCGCACGTCGTAGCCGCCTTCCCGTGCCAGGCGGGCGAAGTCGACGGCCTCGTCCTCGTTGCTGCCGCGGATCACCACACAGTTGATCTTGATCGGGTCGAATCCCGCCTCACGGGCCGCCGCCAGCCCCGCGGTCACCTTGTCGAAGGCGTCCCGACGGGTCATCTCGGCGTAGCGGTGCCTCATCAGGGAGTCGCAGGACACCGTGATCCTGCGCAGCCCCGCCTCCCGCAGGGGGCGGGCCAGGCGGTCCAGCAGCAGCCCGTTGGTGGTGATGGAGACGTCCACCCCCTCCAGCGCGCACACCCGGGCCACGATCTCGGGCAGCTCCCGGCGGACGGTCGGCTCCCCGCCGGTGATCTTGAAGTCGCGCACCCCGAGGGAGTGGAAGAGCCGGGCGAGCCGGTCGATCTCGTCGATGGTGAGGAGTTCCTCCTTCTCCAGCCAGGGCAGCCCCTCGGCCGGCATGCAGTAGGTGCACCGCAGATTGCACTTGTCGATCACGGAGATCCGGAGGTCGCCGCCGACCCGGCCGAACGTGTCGATGAGCGGGCCGCCGGTCGGGGCGGGTCCCGGATTGCGCCAGTCAAGCTTGGGCTTGGTCATGTCGGTCGGTCCTTCGGTCGGCGGAGCCGGTGCGCACGGGGAGCAGTTCCTCGAAGCGCGCCAGCACCTGGTCGGGGTTCAGCTCGGAGGTGTCGAGGTGGTGGACGGGGATCCGCGGGGCGAGCTCCTCGGCCACGTCCTCGAAGCACTGGGCCACCAGGGACACGTAGGAGCTGGTGAACGAGCGCTCCAGGACGCGGTCGCGGCGGCGGAGCCGGCGCATCAGCACGTCGGTACGGGCGGTCAGGTGCACCACCGCCTCGGGCGGCGGCAGCGCGGAGGTGATCAGATGGTGGTAGCGGTAGTACGTCTCGTACTGCTGGGCGTTCAGGGCGCCGCTCAGCCGGAGCGCCTTGGCGTAGGCCAGCGAGCTGTGCACGTCCTGGTCCATGACGCCGGTCTCGCCGGTGCGGAGGTTCTGCAGCACCCGCAGCAGCAGGGTCTCCATCTGGCAGTAGAACCCCGAGGCGTCGTCCCCGCGCAGGTAGCGGGTCAGGTAGTTGTCCGGGCCCGGGGACCGGCCCCGGCGCACCGGAACGATGTCCCGCACGTGCTCGGTGTCCGGAGCGCGGGCGGTGTGCCGCTTCAGCAGGGTGCTCTTGCCGACGGCGGGTGGGCCGATGACCACCACGCGGGCCGCTCCGTCCTCGCGCCACAGCGCGGGGACCGGACCGATCAGCCGCCGGGCCTCGTCCTCGATCTCGGCCACGGCACGGATCCCGCCGTCCGCGGCGTCGCCGAGGCGGTGCCGCAGCAACTCGCCGACGCAGTAGGCGGATGCCGCGTCGAGTCCGGTGCCCTCCCCGGTGCCGGGCTGCGGCGGGCTCCAGCGCAGGCCTGGGCCGGATGCGGTGCGCCGGGAGGCGCCCACGTACCGGTGGACGAACACCCGCAGGTCGTGGGGCGCTTCCCCGTGGGGGCCGGGCGGGAGGTGGAGTTCGGTGAGGTAGCGCAGCCGGGCCGCGGCCACGCGCTGTCGGCAGGCGTGGCGGGCCACGTCCGCGGCGACCTCCCGAGCCGTGGTGCCCGGTGGCACGACGGCCCAGGGCAGGCCGGGCCGCTCGTCGGCCGACCGCGGTTCGGTGAGCAGGACCCGGTCCTGCCCGTCGAGGACGACGCACGCGGCGCGGAGGTGGTCCGGGCGGTGCCGGGGCGGTAGTTCGGTGAGCATCACGGTCCTTGAGGTGGGAAGTGGCCGGGGGAGGTGGTCGGGGTCAGTCGGCGCTGGCCGGTGGCAGCCCGGTCCTCGCGTACGCCCGGCGGGCCAGTTCCACCAGGGCGAGCAGGGCCACCCGCTCCGCGAAGGCGACCGGGTCCACGGCCCGCCCGGCCTTCCGCACCGTCTCCCGGGGCGGCAGCAGCCAGGAGAACCGCACGTCACCGCCGAGCAGTGCGTGCAGGACGGCGTCCGGTGGCGCCGCCGGGCGGGACAGCGCCGCCCGCACCCGGAAGTCGGGCTGTCCCACTGCCGGGTCCTCCGGCCCGGGAGCCGCCTCGACCAGGCCGTGCAGCCGGCACCCGGGCGACTCCCGGAGGACCAGGGCCCGCCGGCCGTCGGGCGGCCCCTCCAGCGGGGGCACGCCGAGCCACCAGCAGCGCTCGGCTTCCCCGGTCACGGCCGGGTCGGGACCGACCGGGCCGAGCAGTTCGCCGTCCCAGCCCCGGCGGGCCAGGTCGGCACGGAGCCGCTCGGCCGAGACGGGGAACAACGAGGCCGCACGCCACCGAGGCACCCGCACCCCCGGGGGAAGCGCCGCCGGTACCCGCCACCGGCGGACGGGAGAGCGCTCGATGTTCGCCAGCAACCGCCGGTAGGAGGAATCCGGGAACCGCACCCCGCCGCCGAGGTGGGGTTGGGCGTCCAGCAGGCTCGTCAGCACGAGCAGCCCCACGCCGTCGTCCGGACCGGGACCGGGACCGGGCGCGGGCCACTCGCCGCGCCCGAGCACACCGAGGTAGTGCGTACGGCCCGCGTCGGTGAACGTCCCGGACGCGACGGACGGGTCCTCGCCCCGTGCCAGGCAACGGGCGATGCGCGGCCAGAACCGAGGCGGCTGCTCCCCGCCCCCAGGCTGTGGCCGGACGACCGGGGGAAGGGGACGGGTCCGCGGCGCGGAGGGCGGACGCACCGGACGTGCCGGACGCACCGGAGGCAGCGGACGGTCCGGGAGCCGCGCGTCGAGCTCGCGGTCCAGTTCCACCAGCGCCGAACCGAGCCGGGCGCGCAGCAGGATCGCGAACAGTCCGATGCCCGACAGCATCACCGCCCCGGTGGCGGGGACCGGGTCATGACGGCTGGTGACAACGGCGGGACCGGCGTCGGGATCGGCCGCCGGCCCGGGCCGTACCTCGCGCAGCCGCCCCCCGTACTGCGCCGCGGAGTAGCCCAGGCGCCCGTCGAGGAGGTCGTCCAGGTCGCTGACGGAGACGGCCAGTTCGACGTCCGGCACGCTCTCCGATGGCAGGGCGGACAGCGTGCCGTCGACGCCCAGCCGTACGGTCCGCTCCGCCAGGGGTTCCGCGTCGGCGCCCACCGTGACGAAGCGGTACGCGGTGGCGCGCAGCCGGCCGCGGGCGGCCGCGGCGAGGTCGGGGAGGCCGGGCACCGCCACCCGGCCGGAGGGGGCGTCGGCCCGGGGGAGCAGCCGGTCCAGTGCCGCCGCTCCGTCGTGGGCATCCGGCGCGCTCCGGCCCTCCTCGGCGGCGGGACCGGGGCGCGCGGCCAGCCGGCCGATCCAGCTTCCCGGACGGTAGCCGCGGTCGCGCGGCTCGTCCGTGGCCCGCACCCACTCCACGGCGGCCTCCTCCCACCGCACCGTGCCTCCCGTCACGGTGAGCCGGTCTCCCGGGCCGGGGCGCAGCACCCGGCGGTCCGGGTCGTCCGCGCGCAGCGCCCGGTCGACCAGGCGGGGCGGTACGGGGAACTTGTGCCCGTTGAGCCAGGCCGCCTCGCCCAGCCCGTACTGCCCCTCCGGCAGCGGGACCACGTGTGCGGGACGGACCTGTGCCAGCAGCGCCGTCAGCGGATCGGACCAGTCCGGGGCCGCTCCGGGTGGGACGCCCTCCACGCTGCGGGTCTCCTCGATCGGTTGGCAGGGAGCCAGCAGGACGTCCGGGGGTGGCCCGTCGGCGAGCAGCCGCCGCACCCACGCGGGCGTGACCAGGCTGTCGACCATGTGCCAGACGAAGGCGTCCCGGGTGCGGACCGCGAGCCCGTGCTCGGGGACCGCCATCGTCGAGGGCGTCCACGTCAGCTCGACGCCCCGGCACGGGCTGAACGCCGTCCAGTCGCGCAGCACGACGGTGTCGCGGAAGCCCAGCCGGCGGAGGGCGTGCGCGATCCTCGGGTCGTCGGGGTGCAGGACCGGCAGCGTCCGGTCGAGCCGGGCCAGGGAGGCGAGGTCGAAGTGGTCGCGGTGGGAGTGGGAGATCCACACCGCGTCGGGCCGGGGCAGCGCGTGCGGCAGGACGCGTCGGGCCGGGGCGAAGCCGAGCAGGCCGCCGCGGTAGCTGTCGTGCAGATGGGGGTCGCAGAGCAGGGTGAAGGCGTCCGCCCGGATCAGGACCGTCGCGTGTCCGCCGAGCTCTAGCGCGACCGGCATGCCGCGCTCTTCAGGGTGGCGGCCAGGCCGCGGAACGCCCGCCCCCGGCAGTACAGCCGGGCCTTCTCGTCCGCGGTCATCTGGCCGAGCGTGCGTCCGTCGCCGTCGTCGGGCACGAACACGGTGTCGTAGCCGAACCCCCGGTCGCCGAGCGGACGTTCGGTGATCCGGCCCCGGGCGACCCCTTCGCTGACCACCCGCCGTCCGTCCGGGTAGCAGAGCAGCGCCACGGTGCGCACCCGGGCTCCCCGGCCCGGGGCGGCGACACCCGCCAGCTCGGCGAGCACCTTGGCCACGTTCGCGGCGTCGCCCGCGCCCTCACCGGCGTAGCGGGCCGAGAACAGCCCCGGAGCGCGTCCGAGGGCGTCCACCTCCATCACGGTGTCGTCGGCCACCGCGGGCAGGCGGGTCGCGAGGGCCACCGCGGAGGCCTTGAGGTAGGCGTTCTCCTCGACCGTCGTCCCGTCCTCGACGACCTCGGCAAGCCACCCGGGCCGGGGCAGCAACTCCACGACCCCGTGGAGCAGTTCGACGATCTCGGCGGCCTTGCGGGGATTGCCGGTCGCCAGTACGGCGTGCATCATGCGGGCGTCCCGTCCACGTGCCGGGCACGGGCCCGGTCGCCCCTGCGCCCCGGCAGCACCTCGGGTTCCGACCTGCTGTGGCCCATGGCCAGGTAGCCGCCGTCGACCGGCAGGTCGGCGCCGGTGACGAACGACGCGCCGGGCCCGCAGAGGAACAGCACGACGGCCGCGACCTCTTCCGGCTGCCCCACCCGCCGCAGGATGTGGTGGTCGCCGAGCACGGGACCCCAGCGGGCCCGGTCGCCGCCGGTCATCCGGTCGGTCTCCGGGGTCCAGATCAGGCCCGGCGAGACGCTGTTGACCCGGATGCCGTCGTCCGCCAGGTCGAGCGCCTGGCAGCGGGTCAGCGCGAGCAGCGCTCCCTTGCCGGCGCTGTACGTCCACTGGTGGGGCTGGGCGATGTGCCCCGAGACGGACGCGACGTTGACCACCGAGGCCCCTCGCGCCTCGCGCAGCAGGGGGGCCAGCGCCGACGTCATCATCGCGCTGCCCTTGACGTTCACGCCCAGACTCCGGTCCCAGTCCGCCGGGCCGGCGCCCTCACCGAGGGCGAGGAAGCTCGCCGCGCAGTTGACGAGCGACCGGACCGGCAGCGCCGTCCCCTCGGCCGCCCGCGCGGCCTCCCGGCAGTCCGCGTGCCGCGAGATGTCGCCCACCACCACGGAGGCCGCCGGGCCGAGTTCACCGGCGACCCGGCGCAGCCCGTCGGAGTCCCGGTCCACCAGGACGGCGTGGGCTCCCGCGCCGACGAAGGCGTGGGCGACGGCGCGGCCGATGCCCGACGCGCTTCCGGTGATCACACAGGTCGTGTCCGCGAGGCTCGGACGAGGTGCGGAACGCGGCTTCGCGGGGTCGGGGTGAGGGTGGGGCGCCATGTCCCGCCTCCTCGGCTTGGAGCGACGGCGATCAGTCGTCGGACGAACCACCTACCTGTGACTTATGGTGCACGTGGTGATACGCACCGCAACCCGGCCTCCCGCCTTCTCCGCCCTCCCCGATCCACCGCCTGTCGGAGGAACGCCCGTGCAGCCGCCCGTGACGACCGGATTCCCGGTGCCTCCCGAGGACCGCAGGCCCTCGCCGCACACCGGCCGGGCGCGAGCCCGTTGGGAGGCCGTCGCCGACCGCCTGCCGGAAGCCCCGCCGCCCTTCACCCGCCCGGGCGGGGCCGTGCTGAACCCGCCCGGCACGCCCCGGCCGGTCGTCGGAGGTCCGGATGTCCTCCCCGGGTGAGCTCTTCGCCTCCGGCGCGTCGCACTACGCCCGCTACCAGCCGCGGTACCCGCGGGAGCTCTTCGACTTCCTCGCCGAGACCTTCGGGCTGAACGGGACCCAGACGGCCCTCGACCTCGGATGCGGACCGGGCATCCTGGCCATCCCGCTGTCCCGGCTGGTCGCCCGCGTCATCGCCGTGGACCCGGAACCGGGCATGCTCGAAGAAGGCCGGTCGATCGCCGAACGGCAGAACGTCGACACCATCCGGTGGCGGCGGGGGGACTCCTCGGACCTGCGCGCGCTGGGCCTTCCCCCGCTGGACCTCTGCGTCATGGGCCGGTCGTTCCACTGGATGTCCCGCGAGCAGGTCCTCGTCGACCTCGACGGCCTCGTCAACCCTCGGGGCGGCGTGGTCCTCGTCGCCACGGAACCGGCCGGGACGGCGTGGTCGCGTGCCGTGGACGAGGTACGGGAGGGTTACCGCACGCTCCCCGGTGGTGAGGACGACGGCTCCCGTCCGGAGCAGGAGGAGTCGAACCGGGAGATCCTCCGGCGCTCTCCCTTCCCCCGCGTCACGGCCGAGCACTGGACGTACCGCGTCGACCGCACCCTCGACGAGGTCGTCGGCCTCCAGTTCTCGCACTCCTCCTTCACCCCCGCCCGGCTCGGCCGCCGGAAGGACGCCTTCGAACGGGACCTGCGGAGGGCGCTGACCGACATCAGCCCGGACGGCCGCTTCGAACAGACCGTCCGCACCGAGGCGTTGACCGCGACGCGACGGCATCGAGGCCTCCGCCCCGGGTAGGTTCCGTCATGAGCGGAGCGTGGGTGGTGCTCGGCGGGACCTTCAAGGGGCTGACCGGCCGGACGATCGCCTGGCGGACCGCCGAGGTGCTCGCCCGGGAGGCCGGACGGTGCCGGTCCGGCCGGAACCGGTCGTCGAGGTCGCCTTCGACGGCCTCCAGCGCGGCCCCCGCTGCGCCGCCGGGCCGGCGCCCGGGTGGTGCATCACCGGCCGGACAGGAGCGCCGCCGGGGCCGACACGGTGGCGTCCGTAAGGGAGTTGCCCACTGCCGAAGGCCTGTGAGGCCGTCCGCGCGGCCGGGTCCGCCGACCCCTCCGGCGAAGTGCCGCGAGTTGAACGCAGTGTGCCGCAAAGGGGGTTCACCCACAGGGGCCGAATCAGCCGTTCTCGGTCCGGCCACCCTACCCGTCCGTAAACGGACCGGCGACGGCTAGTTTGACCGTGACAACGAGAGGCGGCCGCCGGGCAGCCGGCGCCGCCCTGGCGAAAGGTGCCCGACATGCAGGTGAGCGTCGACCGGGACCGTTGCTGCAGCTCCGGCATGTGCGTGACGAACGCCCCCGCGGTCTTCGACCAGGACGACCGGGACAGTCTGGTGAGGCTCCGTCAGACCGTATTGCTGCCCGAGCAGTTCGACGAGGTCAGACTCGCCTCCGAGCTCTGCCCGGGCCGGGCGATCACCGTCACCGGGGACGAGCCCGCGCGGACCGGGGCCTGACGGACCCCCGCCGCCGGCCCCGCAGGCCGCCGGGAACCTTCCCGGGCCCCGAACCCCACGAGAACACCCGCGACGTGAGGAGACCCCCGCCTTGACCACCGCACCCACCACCCCCGTCCTCCCCCTGCCGGCCCGGCACTCCGGCGGCTGCCCGTTCGGCCCGCCGCCCGCGTACCCCGAGGCCGCCGCCACCGGGCCGGTGACCAGGGCCGAGCTGCCCGACGGCGACCTCTGCTGGCTGGTCACCGGCTTCGCCGAGGTCCGCACCGTGCTGTCCGACCGCCGGTTCAGCGCCGACATACGCCACCCGACCTTCCCGCTGCTGATCGCCGGCGCTCGCGAGCTGATCACCGACAATCCGGACTTCCTGCGGCTCGACGACCCCGAGCACGCCCGCCAGCGCCGCATGCTCACCGGGGAGTTCCTGGTCAAGCGGGTGGAGGCGCTGCGCCCGGAGATCCAGCGGATCGTGGACGAGGCGCTGGACCGGATGACCGCGGGCCGGACCACGGCCGACCTGGTCACCGACTTCGCGCTGCCGGTGCCCTCGCTGGTGATCTGCCTGCTGCTCGGCGTGCCGTACGAGGACCACGACCGCTTCCAGCGCCTGAGCCGCACGATGCTCAACCAGGAGAGCACCGTGGAGCAGCTCCGGGAGGCCCAGGAGGAGGTCCACGACTACCTGCGCGACCTGACGGCCCGCAAGCGCGCACAGCCGGAGGACGACCTCCTCAGCCGACTCGCGGCGCGGGACGACCTGACCCCGGTCGACGTGGCCGCCATGGGCGTGCTGCTGCTGATCGCCGGGCACGAGACGACCGCGAACATGATCGCGCTGTCGACCGCGCTGCTGCTGGAGCACCCCGAGCAGATCCCCGACCTGGCCGACCCGGCCACCCTGCCGGGCGCGGTGGAGGAGCTGTTGCGGCTGCTGACCATCGTGCACACCGGCCTGCCCCGGGTGGCGCTGGAGGACGTGGAGCTGGGCGGCGTCACCGTCCGGGCCGGGGAGGGCGTGATGGCGATGCTCTCCACCGCCAACCGGGACGAGGCGGTGTTCGGCGGCGCCGGCCATCGGGCGACGGACGAGCTGGACCTGCACCGGGACGCCCGGCGGCACCTGGCGTTCGGCTTCGGCGTGCACCAGTGCCTGGGCCAGCCGCTGGCCCGCGCCGAACTCCGGATCGCCCTGGAGACGCTGTTCCGCCGGCTGCCGGGGCTGCGGCCGGCCGGCGAGCGCGAGTTCCGGACCGAGTCGTTCATCTACGGGATGCGGTCACTGCCCGTGACCTGGTGAGCGGGGCCCGACGGAGAACCCTCACCGGAGTACCGGCCGGATGGCTCCTAGTTGACGTGGGGAAACGGCTCGTCCGGGACCGGCAGGCCGAGGAAGGGGGCGAGCCGTTCGTACCCCTCGCCCCCGGCGACGTCGAGGACGAGCAGATCGCCGTCCCGGTCCGCGAAGTACCGGGCCACCTCGGCGACATGCCGCCGGTACACCCCGCGGAACCGCTCCGCGTGGAACGCCTGGCAGCCGTACACCGCGGTCCGCAGGAAACGCTGGAGGTCGAGTTCGAGGCGGACGTCCCTGCCGTCGCCCCGGTCCGGCAGCGGTCGTTCCCAGTGCGTCCGACAGGACCGCAGCCAGCTCTCCTCCTCGCGGACGGTCAGCACGAACCTGCTGCCCGGCCAGGCCAGGTCGAGGTCCTGGTAGTACGGCACGACGGTGATGTCGGTGAGGCCGTCGTGCGATTCGAGCAGCGGGAACCGCGCACTGCCGGCCAGCAGCGTCCGGTAGGTGTCCCCGTCGACCGGGTAGTGGACGACGTCGAATCCCAGGACGCCCAGGGCCGCGGTCAGGGAGCGCGTGCCCGTGCGCGTCAGACCGAGGCCGAAGACCTTCGGCGGGCGGGAGAGGCCGTGGTCGTGCCCGTACGGGACCTGCGGGAAGGAGGATGCGCTCACATGGGTACCCAACGAGGTGGAGCCCCGCGGGGGTACGGAGCCGCCCGGCATCGTGTCGTCGGGGCGCCGGCCTCGTTCTAGCGGGTGTGAACGATCCGTCCCGCTCCGCCGCCCGCGAGGGCCTTCCCGGGGCCACGGTCTGGTTGACCGGCCTGCCCGGCGCGGGCAAGTCCACGATCGCGTGGGCCCTCGCCGCACAGCTGCGGGCCGAGGCCCGCCGGACCGAGGTGCTGGACGGGGACGAGATGCGCGGCCTGCTCTCGGCCGGCCTCGGCTACTCGCGGGCCGACCGGGACACCAACGTCCAGCGGGTGGGCCTGGTGGCCGAGTTGCTCGCCCGCAACGGCGTCCTCACGCTGGTGCCCGTCATCGCCCCGTACGAGCAGGCCCGCGACGCCGTGCGCAGGCGACACGAGAAGTCGGGGACGGCGTACCTGGAGGTCCACGTCGCGGCGCCGGTCGAGGTCTGCGCCCGGCGCGACGTCAAGGGCCTCTACGCGCGGCAGCGCGCGGGGCTGCTCACCGGCCTGACCGGGGTGGACGACCCGTACGAGGCACCGGAGCGGCCGGACCTGAGGCTGGACACGGACCGGCAGAGCGCGGCCGAGTCGGTCGGGGCGCTGCGCGCGCTCCTGGTCGACCGGGGACTGTGCGCGCCGTGACGGCCGGCGGCGCTCCGACCGAGGGACCGGGCACCGGCCCGCCCGGCCTCTCCCAGCTCGACCTGCTGGAGTCGGCCGCCGTGCACATCGTCCGGGAGGCGGTGGGCGAGTGCGGGCGGCCGGTGCTGCTCTTCTCGGGCGGCAAGGACTCCATCGTCCTGCTGCACCTGGCGCGCAAGGCGTTCGGCCCGGCGCCGCTGCCCTTCCCGCTGCTCCACGTCGACACCGGGCACAACTTCCCGGAGGTCCTCGCCCACCGGGACGGCCTGGTCGCCGCCCACGGGCTGCGCCTGCACGTCGTCTCCGTCCAGGAGTTCATCGACGACGGGCGGCTGCGGGAGCGGCCCGACGGCAGCCGCAACGCGCTGCAGAGCGTTCCGCTGACGGCCGCGATCGAGCGGCACGGGTTCGACGCGGTGTTCGGCGGGGCCCGCCGGGACGAGGACAGGGCCCGGGCCAAGGAGCGGGTGTTCTCGATCCGCGACGGGTCCGGCGGCTGGGACCCGGGGCGCCAGCGCCCCGAGCTCTGGCAGCTCTACAACGCCCGGTGCGGCCCCGGCGAGCACGTCCGGGTCTTCCCGCTCTCGGACTGGACCGAGCTCGACGTCTGGCAGTACATCGAGCGCGAGGGCATCGGCCTCCCCGCGCTCTACTACGCCCACCCCCGGGAGGTGTTCGCCCGCGCGGGCATGTGGCTCGCTCCCGGCGCCTGGGGCGGCCCGGGGGAGGGCGAGCGCCTGGAGACCCGGCTGGTCCGCTACCGCACGGTCGGCGACATGTCCTGCACCGGAGCCGTCGACTCGGAGGCGACGACCCCGGCCCAGGTCATCGCGGAACTCGCGGCCTGCCGCTCGACGGAGCGCGGCGCCACCCGTGCGGACGACCGGCTCTCCGAGGCGGCGATGGAGGACCGCAAGCGGGAGGGGTACTTCTGACGCACGCCTGCCGCTGCCC
>NZ_JBHVET010000230.1:0-11148 GCF_042802135.1 Kitasatospora sp. NPDC057512 | reverse complement strand
GGCCCCCCGCCTGGTGGCCCGGGGGGCCGGGGGGCCCCCGTGCGCGCCCCCGGGGGCGGGGGCGGGGGGCGCGGCGGGTGTGGGGCCCCCCGGGGGGGGGCCCCTCGGCCCGGCGCAGGCCGACCGGGCGGTCCCCCCGGGCGGCACGTCGCTGCGCGCCGCGGTCGGGGAAGGGGTCCGCTGGCTGTGGCGGCAGCGGTTCCTGCGGGTGATGACCTGTGTGTTCGCGGGCAGCAACCTGGTCTTCCAGGTGCTCCTGCTGGCGGTGCTGGTGCGGATCCACAACGGTGGTCACCCACCGGCGGTGGTGGGCCTGGTGCTCGGCGCGGGCGGGCTGGGCGGCATCCTCGGGGCGCTCAGCGCGGGCTGGTGGTCGCGCCGGTCGGACCTGTACCGGACGGCGGTGGCCGGCTTCGCGGTGTGGACGGTGTTCATCCCGGTCTCGGCGTGTTCCGGTTCGCCCGCGCTGATCGCCGCCTCGCTGGCCGGCATCACCTTCGTGGCCAGCCTGTTCAACGTCACCGGGAACGTCTACCAGATGCAGGTCACCCCCGAGGCCCTGCAGGGGCGGGTGAACGGGGCGTCGAGCTTCCTGTCCTCGGGGGCGAACTCGCTGGGCGCCCTGGCCGGCGGCTGGCTGGTCGACCGGGCGGGACCGTCCGCGACCGGCTTCGTCCTCGGCGTCGCGGTGCTGGCGCTGACCGCCGTGGTGGCGTTCAGCCCGGCGGTGCGCGCCGAGCACCGCGCCTCCGCGGCGCCCGGCGGCCCGGCGCCCGCCTCCGCGACGCCCGGCGGCGGGACGCAGGAGCCGCCCGCGGCGGCCGAATCCGCCGGTATGGGCGGGATATAGGGCTCCGGGAGAGCGTGTGGACGCTGGCGGAGTGCCAGCAGTTGTGACGCCTCCGCGCACGATTCCAAGGAAGGACCCCGATGACAGGTTCGATGACCGGCGCGGCGGCCGACTGGTTCCGCAGCTACCGGGCGACGCCCTCCCCGGCCCTGCGCCTGGTGTGCTTCCCGCACGCAGGCGGGGCGCCGACGTCCTACCGGACCTGGGCGCGGGCCGTTCCCGACGATGTCGAGGTGCTGGCCACCTGCTACCCCGGCCGGCAGGACCGGTTCGCCGATCCGTTCGCGGCCTCGCTGCCCGAACTGGCCGATGACATCGTGGCCGCCCTCGTCCCGCTGCTCGACACGCCGATCGCGCTCTTCGGGCACAGCATGGGCGCCTACGTCGCCCACGAGGTCGCCCTGCGGCTCCAGGAACGGCACGGGGTCCAGCCGGTGCGGCTGTTCGTCTCCGGCGCCGAGGCACCGCACCTGGCCACGCCCCCCGGCCGGGCCGAGGACGACGAGGCCTTCGTCCGCGAGCTCCGGCAGCTGGGCAGCGGCTCGATGGGCGAGATCGAGGACGCGGCGCTGCTGGAGCTGGTCCTGCCGAGCATCCGGGCCGACTACCGGCTGCTGGATGCCTACCACCCGGTGTCCGGCACCCGGACCGGCTGCCCGCTCGTGGCGTACGTCGGCGACAGCGACGAGGACTGCGAGGTCGACAAGGCCCGCGCCTGGTCGCAGACCACGGCGTCCGCGTTCGAGTTCCGGGTCTTCCCCGGCGGCCACTTCTACCTGGAGGCGCACGAGCAGGAGCTCCTCGGCCACATCACCGGCCACCTCCGCAGCGACCTCCGGCTCAGGCAGGCCCTCGCCGGTCTCAGCCGTACCTGATCACCCGGAGCCACAGATCCCATGACCGAAAGGAAGAGCGGCGCCATGCACGAGCACCTGGTGAGCCGACTGGAAGCACACAGCCGCACGATCCCCGACAAGACCGCCGTGGCCTTCGTCCGGGTCGTCGACGGGGAGCCCGTCGAGGAGACGCTGACCTACGCCGAACTCGACCGGGAGGCGCGCAGGATCGCCTCGTGGCTGGCCGGACGCTGCACGGTCGGCGAGCGGGTGATGCTGCTCTACGGCACCGGCCTGGAGTTCGTGAAGGTCCTGATGGGCTGCATGTACGCGGGCGTGGTCGCCGTGCCCGCGCCGGTCCCGGGCAGCCAGCGGGGCCATGACGCCCGCTCGGTCGGCATCGTGCGCGACACCGACGTCCGGCTGATCCTCACCGACACGCCGAACGCCGGCGTCGTCAGCGCCTTCGTGGCGGACTCCGGCCTCACCGGGGTCGACGCCGTCGTCACCGACACCCTGGAACTCGCCGAGGCGCCCGGATGGCGGGTGCCGCAGCTCGGCCCGGACACCCTGGTCATCCTCCAGTACACCTCCGGCTCGACCAGCACCCCCAAGGGCGTCATGGTCACCCACGGGTCGCTCTTCCACAACCTGCAGCTGATCGAGCGGGCCTTCGGCCTGGACTCCGGCTGCCTGGTCGCCAGCTGGCTGCCGCAGCACCACGACATGGGGCTCATGGGCAAGGTGCTGGAGCCGCTCTACCTCGGCACCACGACCTACCTGATGGCGCCGATGGACTTCCTGCGCCGTCCCTACCTCTGGCTGGACCTGGTCTCCCGCAAGAGGATCCACACCACCGTCGCGCCCAACTTCGCCTACGACCTGTGCGTGCGCCGGATCACCGACCAGCAGGTCGCCACCCTGGACCTGTCCCACCTGCGCAACGCGGGCAACGGCTCGGAGCCCATCAGCGCCGCGACGCTGCACCGCTTCGCCGAGAAGTTCGCCCCGGCCGGCTTCAGCCCCGACGTCTTCAACCCCTGCTACGGCATGGCCGAGACCACGCTGCTGGTCACCGGCACGCCGCCCGGCCGCCGCCCGGCGATCACCTCCGTGGACGGCGACGCGCTCGCCCACAAGGTGCTGCGCCCGCTCCCCGGTGACCTGGAGGCCCCCAAACTGGTGAGCAGCGGCCAGATCCACGGGCTCGACGTGCGGATCGTCGACCCGGAGACCAGGACCACGCTGCCGGACGGCCGCGCCGGCGAGATCTGGGTCCGGGGCCGGAGCGTCACGGCCGGGTACTGGAACAACCCGGAGGAGACCGAGCGCACCTTCCGCGCGATGACCGCCGAGGGCGAGCGGGGCTTCCTGCGCACCGGCGACATCGGGATCATCCACGACGGCGAGCTGTACGTCACCGGCCGCACCAAGGAGGTGCTGGTCATCAACGGCCGCAACCTCTACCCGCACGACCTGGAGCGCGAACTGCAGACCGTGCACGCCTCCTTCCAGGGCCTGGTCGCCAGCGTCTGCTCGGTCCCCGCCGACGGCGAGGAGATCGTCGTCATCCAGGAGTACCGGCCCAACCCGGCCAACCCGGTCGAGCTGCCCGAACTGGCGCGCCGCGTGCGCGGCGAGCTCGCCGAGGCGGCCGGCGTGAAGGTGTCGAACGTGGTGTTCCTGCGCCCCGGCCAGGTGCACCGCACGACCAGCGGCAAGATCCAGCGGCGGCTGATGCGCGAGAAGTTCATGACCGGCGCGCTGGAGCCGCTGTACGAGGACCTCAACACCGCGACCAGGAAGCGCTACCGCACGCCCGAGACGGCGGCCGCCGCGACCGGAGGCACGGGGGAGACGCCGTGACCTCCACCCCGTACCCCGCCGTCCTGGACTTCGACCGCGCCCTGGGCGACCCGGACGACGCGGGCCGGCTCTTCTCCTACGCCCGTTGCGGCGCACTCGACGACCGCGAGGAGTTCCCGGTCGAGATCTGCCGCGAGCTGGACTTCCTGGGCCTGCCCGGCCACTACGTCCCCGCGCGGTACGGCGGCTCGCTGCACCGCTACGACGAGGTGCTCCAGCTCATGCGCGCCGTCGCCCGGCGCGACCTGACGGTGGCCATCGCGCACGGCAAGACCTTCCTGGGCGCGGTGTCCGTCTGGGTCGGCGGCAGCGAGGAGCAGGCCCGCGAGCTCGGCCGGCTGGTGGCCGACGGCACCGTCGTGTCCTGGGGCCTGACGGAGCGCGACCACGGCAGCGACCTGCTCGCCGGGGAGGTGGCCGCCCACCGGGAACCGGACGGCGGCTACCGCCTCACCGGCGAGAAGTGGCTGATCAACAACGCCAACCGGGGCCGGCGGATCTGCGTCCTGGCCCGCACCGGCGAGCAGGGCGGCGCCCGCGCCTACAGCCTGCTCATGGTCGACAAGCAGAGCCTCCCCGGCGGCACCTACCGGCCGCTGCCGGCGGTGAAGCTGCACGGCATCCGCAGCGCCGACATCAGTGGCGTCGCGTTCACCGACGCCCCCGTACCGGCCGCCGCCCTGATCGGCGCCGAAGGCGGGGGCGCGGAGATCGTCCTGAAGAGCCTCCAGCTGACCCGCACCCTGTGCGCCGCCCTGTCGCTCGGGGCGGCGGACCAGGCGCTCGGACTCGCCACCGGGTACGCCCTGGAGCGCCACGCCTACGGCAGCCGCCTGATCGACCTGCCGCAGACCAGGCACCTGATCGCCGCGTCGTACGCCGACGTGCTCCTCGCCGAGGCGACCACCCTGGTGGCCGGACGGGCCATCCACGCCCTGACCGGGGAGCTGGCGGTGGTCTCGGCCGTCACCAAGTACTTCGTCCCCACCCTCGTCGACCAGGTCGTCTCCCGCCTGTCGACGGTGCTGGGCGCCCGTTCCCTGCTGGTGGGCGACACCTTCGAACACGGGCGCTTCCAGAAGGTGCAGCGCGACCACCGCATCGTGTCCATCTTCGACGGCAACACCGTGGTGAACCTCCACTCGCTGGTCAACCAGTTCCCGCAGCTGGCCCGCCAGGCCCGCCGCGGCGAGGTGGACCGGGCCGGCGTCGAGACGGCGGCCACCCTGACGGCCGAGCTGCCGGACTTCGACCGCGATCGGCTCTCCCTGCTGCCCCGCCCCGGCGGCAGCATCGTGCAATCCCTCTCCGACGGCGTGGCGGAGCTGGCCGAACTGGCCCGCCAGGGCGTGGTCCCCGCCTCGCTGGCCCGCAACGCGGAGGCGATCGCCGCCGTGGCCGACGAGGTCGCCGCCGCCATGGCGGCCCACCGCCCGGTGGCGACCGACGTCCCGGTGGCCGCCTTCTCCCTGGCCGAGCGGTACGCCCGCTGCTTCGCCGCCTCGGCGGCGATCCGGCTGTGGCTGCGCAACCACGCGACGGCCGGCGCCGGCCACCCGCTCTGGCAGGACGGCCTGTGGCTGGAGGCCGTGCTGGTCAGGCTGCTGGACCAGCTGCTCCCCGGCCGGCCGGACACCGACGGCGACGTCCTGGAGCGCCTGGTGCCGGTCCTGATCGAGCAGCAGGGCCGGGGCGACCTGCCGTCCCTGCTGACCCACCCGCTCGTGAAAGGCCGCTCATGACCACGGCACCCGCGGCACCCCCCGCGTCGCCCTTCACCGACCTCGGCACCCCGGCCGCACTGGAATCGCGGTTGGGCGACCCCACCGACCCCGGCAACCCGCTGGGCTTCGCCGCCCTCCTGAACGCGGACGAGCGCGGCGACCTGCTGTCCGCGGGCGAGCGGGTGCTGGACGCCTACGGCCTCGGCGCGGAGTTCGTCCCGGCGGCGCTCGGCGGCCGGCTCGGGCAGGCCGACCACCTGGCCAGGGTGCTGCGTCCGCTGTTCCGGCGCGACGTCGCGCTGGCGCTCGGCCACGGCGCGAGCAACCTGGTCGGCTCCGTGAACGTCTGGTCCTCGGGCAGTGACAAGCAGCGCCGCTGGCTGGCGGACGTGCTGCTGCGCAACGGCCGGGTCGCCGCCGGGTACACCGACATGTCCACCGGCAACGACGTCTCCCGCACCGCCTTCAGTGCCCGGGTGGAGCGCGACTCGCTCGTCCTCAACGGCCGCAAGGAGATCATCAACAACCTCGCCAGGGCCGAGGCCGTCACCCTGCTGGCCCGCACCCGGGAGGAGGCCGGCAGCCGCAGCCACTCCATGGTGCTGGTCGACATGGCGAGCGTCCCGCGCGACCGGCTGCGCTTCCTGCCGCGCTACCGGACCAGCGGGGTGCGCGCCCTGTACCTCGGCGGCCTGGAGTTCCAGGACTGCCCGGTGCCCGTGACCGCGGTCGCCGGCGGGTTCGGGGAGGCCATGGAGACCATCCTGCGGGCCTTCCAGGTCACCCGGGCGGTGCTGCCCGCGGCCGCGGTCGGCACGGTCGACCAGCAGCTGCGGACGGTGATGGACTTCGCGGTCCAGCGGCGCCTGTACGGGCGGGCCGTCTCCGAACTGCCGCACGCCCGCTCCCTGCTGGCCGGCGCGTGGCTCGACCTGCTCGTCGCCGACAGCCTCGCCACCACGGTCTGCCGCGCCCTGCACGTGCTCCCCGGCCAGACCAGCGTCTACGCGGCGGCCGTGAAGTACCTGGTACCGACGCTGATGCGCGAGGCGGTCGACGCCATGGCCGTCGTGCTGGGCGCGCGCTCCTTCCTGCGCGAGGGCGAGCACGGCGTCTTCCAGAAGCACCTGCGCGACCTCCCGGTGGCCTCGCTCGTCCACGCCGGCGGAACGGTCTGCCAGGCGACGATGATCCCCCAGCTGCCGCGGATGGCACGCGGCGGCTGGCTGAGCGACGGCGGCGCGCCGGCCGAGCTGTTCACCATGGACCGGGCCCTGCCGGAGCTGGACGCGGAACGGCTGAGCGTCATGGCGGGTCGTGAGGACCCGCTGATGGCGGCACTGCCCCAGGTGGCCGCCGAGCTGGCCGGGGACCGGGTGCTCGGCCCGCTGTGCGCCTCGCTGGTGGGAGAGCTGCGCCGGCTGAAGGAGCGGTTCGGCGAACTGGCCCCCCGGGACCGCACCCCGGTGGCCAGTGCGGGCACCTTCGTGCTGGCCGAGCGCTACGCGGTGCTGCTGGCGGCCGCCGCCTGCCTCGGCGTGTGGCGCCACAACGCGGACAACCCGGACCCGTTCCTGCGCGACACGGCCTGGCTCGCCGCCGCGCTGGGCCGGCTGGCCGGCCGGCTCGGCTGCGGACCGGAGACGGACGGCGTACCGGAGCCCGTCTTCGCCGAGCTCGCCCGCCGCCACGAGACCCGCCGCGGCTTCGACCTCACGGGCCGCCGACTGGCCTGACCCGAGCACCGGCCGGACGCCACCGGCCGCTTCACGTCCACGCGCGGACCCTCCGCGCATATCGGCTTTTTCATCCCAGAAGGGAGCCGGTGATGTCGACCTGTCATCAGCTTTCCCACGCCCAAGAGGCGCTGTGGTTCCTCTACGAACTCGACCCCGAGGGCAGCTCCTACAACACCGGCGTCGCCGTACGGGTGCTGTCCCCCGTCGAACTGCCCGCACTCCGGGAGGCCGTCGCCGCCGCCGTCGCCCGGCACGAACTCGTCCACTCGCTGTTCGACAGGGTCGACGGGGTGCCCGTCAGCACCCCCCGGGCCCACGAACCCTTCGCCCTGCTGGTCGAGGACCTGGGCCCGGTCGGCGACGACGAACTGCGCACCGCCGTCCGCCGGGCGCTCAACGAGCCGTACCACCTGCGCGACCGCGGCGCCTTCCGCTTCGTCCTGCTGCGCCGCTCCGAGACCGACGCGGTCCTGCTGATCGGCGGCCACCACATCGCCTCCGACGCCGTCTCGGACCTCGTCCTGCTGCGCGACATCCTCGCGGGCTATCAGCAGGCCGTCGCCGGCGAGGAGGCCGCGCCCGCCCCGGTCGCCTACACCCACGACACGTACGTCGCCGCCGAGCAGCGCCTGCTCTCCTCCCCGCGCGGTGCCCGCGCCGAGGCGTTCTGGCACGGTGTGATCGAGGGGGCGCAGCCCGCGCAGATCCCCACCGACCGCCCCCGCACAGCCGGGCCCACGCCCGTCGGCGCCACCCACCACCTGGAGCTCGACGCCGGTCAGGTCGAGGCACTGCGCACGGCCGCCCGTGCCTGCGGCGTGACCCTCTTCTCCTTCCTGCTGGGCGCCTTCCAGGGCTTGCTCCACCGCTACACCCGGCAGAACGACTTCCTCATCGGCTGCCCCACCACCACCCGGCTCTCCCCGCCGATGCGCGACGTCGTCGGCAACTACATCAACACCCTGGTCTTCCGCGGCAGCTTCGCCCCCGGAGCCACCTTCCGCGACGCCGCGACGACGGTCGACGGCCAGGTCCGCCAGGGCCTCGCCGCCGTCGGCTACCCCTTCGCGCGGCTCACCCGCACGGCCAACCGCCCGCGCACCAGCGCCGGCTCCTCGCTCTGCCAGATCACCTTCAACCTGATCGGTGTCGCCAAGCCCGACCCGCTGATGAAGCTGCTGCTGGACGGCGAGGGCGAGCACAACACCATCGAGCACCACGGCCTGACCATCAGCCCGTTCGAACTGCCCCAGGCCGAGGGCCAGCTCGACCTCGCGGTGAACGTCCGCCAGAGCAGCGACTGCCTGACGCTCGACTTCCGCTACAACGCCGTGCTCTTCGACCTGTCGACCATCGAGCGCTTCGCCTCCTACTACGTGCGCGCCCTGGACACCGCCGCCGCCGACCCGGACCAGGTCATCTCCCGGCTGCGCCTGGTCCAGGCCCCGGCGCCCTCCCGCCCGTCGGACCAGGAGGCCGTCCGTGTCTGAGCCGCCGGGGTCCGGCCTGCCGCTCCCGGACGGGGTCAGCCACCGTACGCTGCGGGCCGGCGGGCGCAGCGTCCGGATCGCCGAGGCCGGTCAGGGCCCGCTCGTCGTCCTGCTGCACGGCTTCCCCGAACTCGCGTACTCCTGGAGACACCAGCTCGCCGGCCTGGCGGCGGCCGGGTTCCACGCGGTCGCCCCGGACATGCGCGGCTACGGCGGCAGCGACAGCCCCGAGGACGCGGCCCGGTACACGATCCACCACCTGGTGGGCGACGCGGTCGCGCTGATCGACGCGCTGGGCGAGGGCCCGGCGGTGCTGGCCGGCCACGACTGGGGCTCCCAGGTGGCCTGGCACACCGCCCTGATGCGCCCCGACCGGGTCAGGGGCGTGGCCGGCCTCAGCATTCCCTACCGGCCGCGCTCGCCGCTCAACCCGCTGCCCGCGATCCGGCGGGGTATCGGCGCGGGCCACTACATGCTGTACTTCCAGACGCCCGGCGTTGCCGAGGCGGAACTGGAGCGCGACGTGGCCGCGTCCTTCCGCCGCCTGCTGAACGGCACCTCGGGATCAGCCCCCTACCGGGCGCCCGTCGTGCCGGACGGCGGCGGACTGCTGGACCTCTACCCCGAGCCCGCCGCACTGCCCGGCTGGCTCAGCGAGGACGAACTCTCCGTCTACACGGCCGAGTTCACCAGGACCGGCTTCACCGGAGGGCTGAACTGGTACCGCAACCTCGACGCGAACTGGGATCTGACCGCCCCGTACCAGAAGGCGGCCGTCCAGATGCCCGCCCTCTACCTGGCCGGTGAGGAGGACTTCGTGATCAAGGGCGCGGACCCCGCCCGGCTGGAGTCCGAACTGCGGCAGTGGGTCCCCGACCTGCGCGAGATGCTCCTGCTCCCCGGCTGCGGCCACTGGATCCAGCAGGAACGCCCGGAGGAGGTCACGGCCGCCCTCGTCGCCTTCGCCCGGTCGCTGAGCTGACCGACCAGCCCCACCCCTTCCTTCGTTCCGTCCCCTTTCCGTTACCACTTCAGATGTCGAGGAGACACACCGATGACCACTGCCACGATGACCACCGAGATCCAGCAGGCGCCGATCGCCGAGTGGCTGAGGGAGAAGGTCGCCTTCTACCTCGAGGAGCCGGTCGACTCCATCCGGACCGACACCAAGCTGGCCGAGTACGGCCTCGACTCCCTCCACGGCCTCACCCTGTGCGGCGAGATCGAGGACGAGTTCGGCATCGAGGTCGCACCGACCCTGGTCTGGGACTACCCGACCGTCGATGCCCTCTCCGGCCTGCTCGCGGAGATGCTCGCGGAGCACGGCAACCGGACCGCCTGACCCCCCGTGGCCGGACCGCGCGGGCGACCACGCGGTCCGGCCGACTGCCCGAGGCCGCCGACCGGCTCCCCCCGCACCAACAGAAAAGGAGTGAACCAGTTGCTGGTGATGACTCGCACAGCCGAGCCGGCGGAGACCGCCCGCCCCGGTGAACCGGCCGAACCGAGCACGTACACACGGCTCATCGACCTCCTCGACCGGTCCGGGTGCCGTTACCGGATGATCCACCACGCGGCGGAAGGCCGTACGGACGTGGCCAGCGTCCTGCGCGGCCACCCCCTGCAACAGGCCGCCAAGTGCCTGGTCCTGCAGGTCAGGACACCCGGCCGGGGCACACGCCACGCCCTCGCCGTCGTCCCCGGCGACCTGCGGGTCGACGTGGACGCCGTCCGGGACCTGCTGGGCGGCACGCGCGCCGGATTCGCCTCCCTGGAACGGGCCGAGCGCCTCACCGGATGCCGGAGCGGATCCATCGTGCCGTTCGCGTTCCACCCCGACCTGGAACTGATCGTCGACCCGGAACTCCTCGAAAGCCCGCGGCTCTATTTCAACGCGGCCCGCCTGGACCGCTCCGTGGCCCTGGACACCGGCGACTACTTCGACCTGGCACGTCCACGAATAGAACCGGTGGCCGAACGCCCCGCCTGAAATTCCCGGCAGGCCCGGAAGTAGAAGAAAAATATAGCCGCGGTGGCGACAGTAGTCCTCGGTGCTGCCCAGGGCGTCCCGGTTCCTGGTTGATCACACGAGGAGAGACGACAATGCCATCAATCCCGGCCCCGGGCACACGGATCGCTGCCATGGGGCACTACCTGCCCGGCACCGTCCTGACCAGCGAGGCGGTCGCCGAACGGCTGACCGTCGACGCGGAGTGGATCCTGACCCGCACCGGGATCAGCGAACGCCGCATCGCCGCCCCGGACGAGACGGTCGCGGACATGGCCGTCGCGGCCGCCCACGACGCCCTGGCCAACCTCGCCCGGGACCGGGACGGCCTCGACTCCGCCTCCGACATCGACACGGTGATCGTGGCGACCGCCAGCGCGGAGTCGACCATGCCGGCCGTCGCCGCCCGGGTCGCCGGACGGCTCGGCCTGGCCGCGCCCGCCGCGTTCGACGTCAACAGCGCCTGCGCCGGCTTCTGCCACGCGCTGGCCGTGGCGGACTCCCTGATCAGGTCGGGCACCAGCCGGGGCGCCCTGGTGATCGGCGCGGACAAGGCCAGCTCCTGGCTGGACTGGTCCGACCGGGACACCGCCGTGCTCTTCGCCGACGGCGCGGGCGCGGCGGTGGTCCTGCCG
>NZ_JBHVET010000229.1:0-11151 GCF_042802135.1 Kitasatospora sp. NPDC057512 | reverse complement strand
GCCTGCGGGCGCGCGCCGGGGAAAGCGTCAACCGCGGACATCGTCAACCCCGGAAATCGTCAACCGCGGAAGACGTCAACCACGGAAAGCGCCGACCGGGGGGCGCGTCAGCCGGTGCGTCGGCGCCGGATGCGCTGGTTGGCCACGCCGAGCGCCATGACGACCGGCACGGACAGGACGAGCCACAGCGCGGTACCGGCCTCGCCGCCGATCAGGGTGGTGAAGTTGGCCAGGATGAGCCAGATGGCACCGGCGATGCCGAGCGCGCCCAGCACGGGGGCGATCACGGTGTTCCACAGCCTGGTGTCAACCCGCCGGCGGCGGAAGTACACCACGACGGACACCGAGGTGAGCAGGTAGAGCAGCATCATCGCCAGGACGGCGAGTCCGCTGAACCAGGAGAAGAGGGTGAGCACCGGGTCCTTGCCGGCCAGCGCGAAGGGCACGACCAGCAGGACGGCGACGGCGGTCTGCACCCGGCCCGCGGCCGCCGGGGCGTGCCGCCGGTTCAGCCGACACAGCGGTGCGGGCAGCTGCCGGTCCCGGCCGAGGCAGAACAGGTACCGGCTGGCGGAGTTGTGGAAGGTCAGGACGCCGGCGAACAGCGAGGTGGCGAGCAGGACGGGCAGGACGCCGCCGATCCAGCCGCCGAACAGGTCGGCCACGGGGGCGAAGACGAACCCGGCGGAGTCCCCGGCGGCCACCGCCTCGGCGGCCGCCGCGGGGGCCTTGGAAGCGCCGTACGCCGAGATCAGCATCCACGAGGTGAGGGCGAAGAAGACGGTGACCACGGTCACCGAGAGGTAGGTCGCCCTCGGTACGGTCTTCCTGGGCTCCTTCGCCTCCTCGCCGTAGATGGCGGTGGCCTCGAAGCCGAACATCGACGCCAGGGCGAACATCACGGCGACGCCCGGCGCGCCCTGGAGGGCCGCCGACGGGGAGAAGCTCTCGGCTACCCCGAGCCCTTCCGGCCCGCCGCCCTTGACCAGGGTGACCACGCCGAAGACCAGCAGGATGCTGAACTCGGCGAGGACGAACGCGGCCAGCACCCGGGCGCCCATCTCGATGCCCAGGGCCCCGAGGGCCTGCACCACGGCCATGGTGACCAGGGTGTAGACCCACCACGGGAGGTGGAGCGGGGTGTGGTCGGAGACCAGCCCGCTGACGATCGAGCCGTACAGGCCGTACATCGCCGCCTGGATGACGCAGTAGGCGAACAGGGCGACGCTCGCGCTGCCCGCGCCGGCGGCCCGGCCGAGGCCGGTGCCGATGTACGTGTAGAAGGCTCCGGCGTCCACGACGTGCCGGCCCATGGCGATGAACCCGACGGAGAAGAGCAGGATCACCGCCCCGGCCACCAGGTAGGCCGCGGGGGTGCCGGAGCCGTTGCCGAGGGCGACCGAGATCGGGGCGGCGCCGGCGATGCCCGTCAGCGGGGCCTGGCCGGAGAGGACGAAGAAGAGGATGCCCAGGACACCCAGGGCGTTGGGTTTGAGCGTGGCCGCGGTGGGGGCGTCCCGCTCGGTCCGTTCGGAGGACGTCGTCCGACTGTCCACACGGATCACCTGCCAGGTCGAAGTGGGGGAAGGTCCGGGAAGGTCCGGGAAGGTCCGGAGAGGTCGTTTCAGGTCAAACGAGTTGCCTCATCGTGGGGCGCTGCCATCCGTTTGACAAGGGGTCGGGACGCGGGAAAAAAGGGGGGTGGTACGGCGCGACGTCAGCGCCCGTCGGGCTCCTCGGCCAGCCCGGCCAGCAGACCCCTGAGCTCCGCCAGCGCCTCCTCGGTGGCCTCCCGCTCACCGAAGACCAGCTGGTGCAGCACCAGGCCCTCCAACGCGGCGAAGACCAGCCGGGACATGCCGCGGCTCACCGGGCCGGGCAGGATCCGGCCCAACTCGCTCCGGCTGGCCTCGAAGTACTCCTCGTAGAGGCCGCGCAGGTGCGGCAGCAGCTCGGGCCGGCGGCGGGCCTCCAGCAGCAGCTCGTACTGGAAGGCCTGCACCTCGGGACCGGACTCGACCATGTCCGCGAGACCGGTGGCGAAGTCGGCCGCGGGGCCCGTGCCGACGCCGAGCGCGCTGACGCTCAGCGAGGAGCGGATGGCGTGGGTCAGCGCCTCCTCGATCAGCGCGTCCCGCGAACCGAAGTAGTGCACGACGAGCCCGTGGGTGACACCGGCCTCCTGGGCGACGGCCCGGTAGGTGAGCTTGCGCAGACCGCCCCGGGCCACCACGCGCACGGCGGCGTCCAGCAGGGCCGTCCGTCCCGTCCCGTAGTTCGTCACGCGCTTGCGGGGGCCGCGCTCGACGGTGGTGGGCTTGACGGGATCGGTCATGTGATCGACCCTACCGGCGCGCACCGGTCAGCGCTTCGGCGGCCGGATGCCGCGGAACTCCCAGTCCCCGCCCAGGGCGGTGGACAGCACCTCCTCCGACTCCGTGGGCTGCGCGCCCACGTCGGTGCGCACCGGGGTCGGCCCGGCGACGATGCGGTTGGCGAGCCGGCCGAGGCCCTCCACCTCGACCTCGACGAGGTCCCCGGGCGCCACCGGCCGGGAGTTGGCCGGGGTGCCGGACAGCAGCACGTCGCCGGGGTACAGGGTGATGGTGCGGGCGATGTCGGCGACGAGGTAGTGCATGTCCCAGGTCATCTCGTCGGTGGAGCCGTCCTGGACGACCTCGCCGTTGACGTAGGTCCGCAGCCGCTTGCCGTGGAAGTCCCAGTCGGTGACCAGCCCGGGGCCGAGCGGGCACAGGGTGTCGGAGCCCTTGACCCGGAGCATGGAGCCGGCGTCGGTGTCCCGGAAGTCGTGCAGGCCGTAGTCGTTGGCCACGGTGTACCCGGCGATGTACTCCCCCGCCTCGGCCGGGGAGACGTTGCGCGCCGTGCGGCCGATGACGATGGCGACCTCGCCCTCGTAGTTGAGCCACTTGCAGCCCTCGGGGCGGACGACCGCGCCCCGGTGGGAGTTGAGCGCCGAGGTCGGCTTGTGGAAGTAGGTGGGGCTGTCGGGCAGGCCGATCCGGAACTCCTCCACCCGGCTGCGGTGGTTGAGGTGGACGGCGATCACCTTGGAGGGGACGACGGGCGGCAGGTGGTGGGCGTCCTCGGCCGCGACGCGCCGGCCGTCGCCGGCCACCAGGTCGTCGCCCTCGCGCACGGTCTGGACGGCGGCGCCGTCGAGCAGGATGCGGCGGTACTCGGGCATGGCGGGGCCTTTCTAGCGGAGGCTGTGGGGGTTGCGGGGGCCGCGCTCGACGGTGGCGGACGGGCCGGTGCCCGTCCAGCCGCCCCGCGGACGGTCGAACCAGAGGTGGGCCTGGCCGGTGCCGATCGAGTTCTCGTACTCCCCGTACTGGCGCGCCGTCGCGGTGCAGGCCCGCTCGCCGAGGGCGCCGGCCATCATCAGGTAGTGGGCGAACCCGGCCTCGGGCCGGTGGCGCCGGAACTCGTCCATGGTGTCGAGGACCCGGTCGTGGCGGCCCTCCTTGAACCAGGCGATCCGCTCC
Source organism: Kitasatospora sp. NPDC057512 (assembly GCF_042802135.1). Classification (NCBI taxonomy): domain Bacteria; kingdom Bacillati; phylum Actinomycetota; class Actinomycetes; order Kitasatosporales; family Streptomycetaceae; genus Kitasatospora; species Kitasatospora sp. NPDC057512. The sequence goes on along the minus strand of NZ_JBHVET010000229.1, from coordinate 7,642 downwards.
CGGTCGGCCGCCCGGGCCTCGGGGGTGAAGATGTGCGCCGGGTCGCCGGACTCGTGGTCGCGCAGCTCTCGCAGCGGCCAGAAGGTGTGGGACAGCGCCCCGGAGGCGATCAGCAGCACCCGCCGGCCCGGGGTGGCGGCGATGCCGTCGGCCAGGGCGCGGCCCAGCCGCAGGTGGTCCTCCGCATCGCCGGTCTGGCAGACGCCGATGGTCACCCAGCGCTTGTCCGGCAGGCCCTCGCCGAGGAACTTCCACAGGTTGACGGTGGCGTAGTAGATCGGCAGGTACGCGTCGTCGATCGGGGTGATCCAGGTGCCGTGCCGGTCGGCGAACGAGGCGACGGCGCGGGCGAGTTCGGGGTCGCCGGGGAAGTCGTACGGCATCCGGCACATGCCGCGCGGCAGCTCCTCGGAGGTGAACAGCCCGGCCCGGCGCGGCTGGGCGGTGACCACGAACTCGACGGTGGTCGCCCAGTGGGAGTCCAGGACGACGACGGTGTCGTAGTCCGCGCGCTCGAAGACCTCCCGGCGCAGTTGCCGCAGGCCGGTGACGAGGGTGATCTCCCGGCCCTCGTTCAGCCGGAGCCTGGTCTCCTCGGGCAGCACGATGGTGGGGACGTGGGCGAGCAGGCCGGCCCCGACGATCTCACCCATGGCCGTTCCACCCCTTCGGCGAGGTGACGGTGTTCTTGACGTCGCAGTAGAAGTCGAAGCTCCAGGTGCCGCCCTCGCGGCCGACGCCCGAGTGGCGGGAGCCGCCGAACGGGGCCTGGAGGTCCCGGACGAAGAAGCAGTTGACCCAGACGGTGCCCGCCACCAGCCGCGCGGTGACCCGCCGGGCGCGCTCCGGGTCGCCGGTGGCCACGGTGGCCGCCAGGCCGAAGCGGGTGTCGTTGGCCAGCCGGACGGCCTCCTCCTCGGTGCCGAAGGCCTGGAGGGTCAGGACGGGGCCGAAGACCTCCTCCTGGACGATCTCCGCGTCCTGGGCGACGTCGGTGAGCAGGGTCGGCGCGTAGTACCGGCCGTCCCGGGGGTGGCCGCCGATCACGGCGCGGGCACCGGCCTTCAGCGCCCGCCGCACGAAGCCGTCGATCTTCTCCAGCTGGCGGGGGTGGACGGTGGGGCCGATGTCGGTCGCCTCGTCGCGCGGGTCGCCCTGCACGAGGCGTGCGGCCCGCTCGACGAAGCGCCGGGTGAACTCCTCGGCGACCGTCTCCTCGACGAGGAGGCGGGTGGCGGCCAGGCAGACCTGGCCGGCGTTGTCGTACTGCTCCACCGCGAGGTCGACGGCGAGGTCCAGGTCGGCGTCGGCGAAGACCAGCAGCGGGGACTTGCCGCCCAGTTCGAGACTGAGCGGGGTGAGGTTGACGGCGGCCGACGCGGCGATCCGCCGGGCGGTCGGCACGGATCCGGTGAAGCTGATCCGGCGCACGTCCGGGTGCGAGGTGAGGGCGTCGCCGATCTCGGAGCCGTACCCCTGCACCACGTTGAGGACGCCGGCCGGCAGCCCCGCCTCGGCGGTGACCTCGGCGAGCAGCGAGGCCGTCAGCGGCGACCACTCGGCGGGCTTGAGGACGACCGTGTTCCCGGCCGCGAGGGCCGGGGCGACCTTCCAGGTGGCCAGCATCAGCGGCGCGTTCCACGGGGTGATCAGCACGCAGGGGCCGGCCGGGTCCCAGCTGACGTGGTTGGTGTGGCCGCGGGTGTCGAAGTCCTCGTGGCCGAGCCGCAGCAGCCAGTCGGCGAAGAAGCGGAAGTTGTGCGCGACCCGGGGCATGACGCCGCGGCGGTGCGAGCGCAGCAGGGCGCCGTTGTCGGCCGTCTCCACGACGGCCAGCTCCTCCAGCCGGCGCTCCACGCCGTCGGCGACGGCGTGCAGCAGGCGAGCCCGCTCCTCGCGCGGGGTGGCCGCCCAGCCGGGGAAGGCGGCCTTGGCGGCGGCGACGGCGGCGGCGGCCTCCGCCGCGGTGCCCCGGGCGATCTCGCCGAGGACGGCGCCGTCGACGGGCGAGACGTCGGTGAAGGTGCCGGCGGAGGCGACGCGTTCGCCGCCGATCCAGTGCCGGGTGTCGACGGCGACCCCGGCGACGGTGGTGGTGTGTTCGCTCATGTCCTGGGCTTCCTCATGTCCTGGGCTTCCTCGTGTCTCCGGGTTCCTCGTGGGCGGTGTGGCGGGGGGGGGTCACTCGGCGCCGGAGGTTCCGGACTCCAGCAGCCGCCCGCCGTCCCACACCACGCCGACCTGCCGGTAGTAGGCGGCGATCGGCTCGCGGACCTCCAGCCGGGCCAGCTCCTCGGTGGGCGCCTCGAACAGCTCCAGCTCGGCGTCGCCCACCCAGGGCTGTCCGGCCTCGAAGGCGGCGGCACCGGACTCGACCAGCTCGTCCAGGGCGAGGCCCTTGCCCTTCTCGATGGAGGGCAGCCAGCGGTGGTGGAGCATCGGGTGGCCGTTGACGAAGCCGTTGCCCTCCGCCGGCTCGCGCAGCGTGACGACGGCCTGGGCCAGGCGCCGGTCCGCGGCGGCGAGGGTCGCGCCGAACCGGGCACCGGCCTCGATCCGCGGGGCGGGCCCGTACGGGTGCGGCCGGGTCTGGTGGATGGAGCCGAGCTTCTTCGGGTAGCCCTGGTGCAGCCCCCGGGCGATCGCGAAGTCCTTGTCGACCCAGATGTGCGCGCAGCGGCTGTACGTCCGTCCCCGGTACGCGCAGCGGACGACGGCGAACGCCTCCTTGTACTGGGCGCGCACCGGGTCGAGCAGCTCCCGCCCGGAGGCGGAGCAGGACTGCCAGTCGGCCCAGATCAGCGCGACGGCGCCCGGGTCCTCGTCGGCGAGCTCCAGCGGCTCGGGCAGCAGTTCGCGCACCCGGGCCGGGTCGGTGCGGTACTCGACGGTGAGCAGGTCGCCGGAGTAGCGCCACGGCGGCGGGGGGATCAGCGACGAGTCGCCGGTCGCCGTCTTGGGGTGGAAGTATCCACGGACACTGGCCACTTGGGGTTCCTTACGCGGTGGGAGCGGGGTGTGGGAGGTCGAGCCGCGCCACGGCGGGTTGCCGCAGCAGCTCGGCGCGGTAGCGGGCGGCGGCCGCCGCGGCGCCCCGCCCACCCAGGGCGACGACGCCGACCAGGCGGCCGGCCCGGTGGTAGCCGACCAGGACGTCCCCGTCGGGGTCCCCGTCGAGGGAGCCGCTCAGGACGCGCGCGTCGTCCCGGCCGAGGCCGGGGGCGCCGAAGGACTGCAGCCGGAAGTCGTGCTGGTCGCTCCAGAAGGTCGGCAGCGGGGCGAACGGCGCGAGACCGTGGTCGGCGCCGGTGAGGTGGGCGGCGAGCACCCTGGCGGCGTGCTTGGCCGTGTCGGTGGGGATGGACCAGTGCTCGACGCGGCGCGGGACGCTGTCGTACCGGGCGTTGGGGAAGCGGGCGACGTCACCGACGGCGACCACCTCCGGCCGCCCGCCGGCCCGCAGGTGCTCGTCCGTGCGCACGCCGTCGGAGAGGTCCAGGCCGTTGCCGTCGAGCCATTCGGTGTTGGCCACCGAGCCGACCGACTCCACCACCACGTCCGCGGCCAGCACCCGGCCGTCCGCCAGCGCCACCCCGGTGACCCGGTCCTCGCCCCGGAAGCCGGTCACCCCGGTGCCGAGGGCGAAGCGGACGCCCCGCCGCCGGTGGCGGCCGAGCAGCGAGGCGGCGAGCAGCTCGCCCAGCGGGCCGACCATGGGCAGCGGCTGCGGGTCGACCACGGTGACCTCGGCGGCGCCGAGCGCGACGGCGGTGGCGGCCACCTCGCAGCCGATGAAGCCGGCCCCCACCACGACCACCCGCGCGCCCGGCCGGGTCAGCGCCTCGCGCAGCCCCCGGGCGTCGGCCAGCGTACGGACGGTGTGCCGTCCGGCGGCGGGGCCGGGGCAGCGCAGTCGCCGGGCGCGCATGCCGGTGGCCACGACCAGGGCGCGGTAGGGCAGGATCTCGCCGCCGTCGAGTTCGACGGTCCGGCGGTCGAGGTCGGCCCGGACGACCGCGGTGCCCAGGCGCCAGTGCACGTCGGAGACGCCGGCCCGGGGCCGGAGGGCGAGCGAGTCGAAGGAGGCCGTGCCCGCCAGGACCTCCTTGGACAGCGGGGGCCGGTTGTACGGCATGTGGGGCTCGTCCCCGACGAGGGTGATCGGCCCGTCCCAGCCCGCGGCGCGCAGCTGTTCGGCGGCGCGCAGCCCGGCCATGGAGGCGCCGGCCACAACGACGGGTGCGCCGGCCCCGGCGGACGGTGTGCCCGCCTCGGCGGACGGTGCGCCGGCCCCGGCGGTGGGTGCGGTCACGGCTCAGTCCTCGATCCGGATGGCCTGGAGCGGGCAGACGTCGGCGGCCTCCTCGACGTCGGCGCGCAGGCCCTCGTCGGGGTGGGCGACGTACGCGAGGTGTCCGTCCTCGTCGAAGCGGAAGACGTCGGGGGCGGCGAAGACGCACTGGCCGTGGTCCTGGCACTTGTTCATGTCGACGACGACCTTCATGGCCGGTCCTCCTGGTGGTGGGGGAGCGTCGCGGAAAAGGGAGGGAACGGGGGGATCGCGGGGGGCGTGGGCCGCACGGGCCGGATCACGGCCGAGGGGGCGGCGGACGCCGGAGGCAGGGGGGCGATGGCCGCCGAGGAAGGCGGTGACGAGCGACCGCCAAAACGTTTGATGTCAAATAACATAGGAAGCAGCCGGCCTCTGGTCAAGAGCTATCCGGATGGATAAATTTCTGGGGCAGACCCCTTGCGGGAGAGCGACCGGCGTCCCTACCGTTTGCCACCAGCGAGCGAGCGTGTCCTGCCCCACCCCGCAGCCCGAAGCCGCCGCGCCCCCTCCCCCACTCCGCCACTGCCGTGCGCCCTGGCCCTCCCGACGCCGTGAACGCGGGGAGGCGCCCCACTTCCCCCAGAGGAGACACCGGTGAGCGCATCCGACATCCCGCCCGTCCGCCACCACCTGGAGCGGCTGGCCGCCCAGGGCATCGACGTGGTCCGGGTGACCTATCCCGACCTCATCGGCACCGAACGGGCCCGGGACGTCCTGCTGGACCACCTGCCCTCGGCCTGCGAGCACGGCCTGGCCTTCTGCCGCGCCGTCTACCACACCAGCCCCCAGGGCGACGTGGTCCCCGTCCCCGGCGGCCTGGACGCCGGCCTGCCCGACATCTGCGTGCGCCCCGACCTCGACACCCTGGCCGCCCTGCCCTGGGAGCCCGGAGTCGCCAGCTGCCTCGGCGACGTCACCGACCCGGCCACCGGACGGCCCGCCCCGGAGTCCCCCCGCGACCTGCTGCGCACGGTCGTCGACCGGTGCCGGGAGCACGGCCTGCACCCGGTCGTGGGGCCGGAGTTGGAGTACTTCCTGTGCGACGCCGCGCCCGGGACGCCGCAGGGCTGGCGCCGCTACAGCGAGGCCGCCGGCGTGGTCTACACGGCGGGGCTGCGCGCGGACGCCGACAACCACCTGCTGCGCACCCTGCGCCTGCTGCGCGACCTCGGCATCGGCATCACCAACGGCAACCACGAGTTCGACGGCTCCCAGTTCGAGATCAACCTCAACCACTCCGACGCCATGGCGGCCGCCGACCGCGCCTTCCGCTTCAAGTCCGCGGTCAAGGAACTCGCCCGCAAGGAAGGCCGGTTGGCCACCTTCATGGCCAAGCCCTTCCAGGGCGCCGGCGGCTCCGGCTTCCACCTCCACCTGTCCTGCGTGGACGGCGCGGGCGGCAACGTCTTCGCGGACCCGGCCGCGCCGTACGGGCTGAGCGCGACCGCGCGCCACGCGGTGGCCGGCGTCCTCGCCCACGCCCCGGCGCTCGCGGCGCTGGCCAACCCGACGGTCAACTCCTACAAGCGCTTCGGCCCCGACACCCTCGCCCCCTGGCTGATCGACTGGGGGCTGGACAACCGCAGCGCCATGGTCCGGATCCCGCCGGAGCGCGGCTCCGGCAGCCGCTTCGAACTGCGGCTGGGGGACGCGAGCGCCAACCCCTACCTGCTGATCGCGGGGACGGTCGCGGCGGCGCTGCTGGGCGTCCTGGCCGGCGAGGAGCCCGCCGCCCCGCTGGAGGGCTACGGCTACGACCGCGCCAGGTCCGCGCTCCTGCCGACGTCCCTGCCCGAGGCGCTCGACGCCCTGGAGGCGGACCAGGCCCTGACCGGGGTGCTCGGCCGGGACTTCGTCGACGCCTACCTCTCGTACAAGCGCGACGAGGTCGCCCGCTTCCAACGGCACGTCACCGACTGGGAGTTCACCGAGTACGCGTACCACCTGTGAGACCGAGGAGACCAACCGTGACCACCGTGCCGTCCACGCCGCCCGCCTCCGGCGCCATCGACGAACCCCTGCCCCTCGACCAGGTGGACCTGGCCGACCTCGACAACTTCACCGACGGCGTCACCCCGTGGCGGATGTTCCACACCCTGCGCCACCGGGACCCGGTCCACTGGCAGCCGGAGGAGGCGCCCAACTCCGGTTTCTGGGCGGTCACCCGGCACGCCGACATCGCCCGCGTCGACCGGGACGCCGAGACCTTCACCTCGACGAGGTTCGTGAACCTGGAGGAGGTCGACGACGACCAGATCAAGAAGCGCGCCTCCATCCTGGAGCTGGACGGGGTCCGCCACCGCGCCCTGCGCAGCGTCCTCCAGCGCCAGTTCGGCGCGGGCGTCATCAACAGCTACGCCGACTTCCTGCGCGGCCTGACCGCCACCACGCTGGACGCCGCCCTGGCCAAGGGCCGCTTCGACTTCGTCAAGGAGGTCTCCGCCGACTTCCCGATCAACGTCCTCGCCCGCCTCCTGGACGTGCCCCCGGAGGACAACCAGCAGCTCATCGACTGGGGCAACCGGATCATCGGCAACACCGACCCCGACTACGCCGACGTCCTGCTGCACAGCGCGGAGAGCGAGAAGTACCGCGACCTGCCGTTCCGTTCGCCCGCCTCGCTGGAGGTCTTCGCCTACGGCCGCGAACTCGCCCGGCAGCGGCGCGGCGGCGCCGGCACCGACCTGGTCTCCAGGCTGGTCAACGAGACCCCCCGCGACGGGGTCCCGCTCTCGCCGCAGGACTTCGACAACTACTTCCTGCTGCTCGTCGTCGCCGGCAACGAGACCACCCGGCACACCATCAGCCACTCCATGCTGGCCCTCCTCCAGCACCCCGAGCAGCTCGCCCGCCTCCAGGAGGACCCGTCCCTCATCCCCGGCGCGGTGGAGGAGTTCCTGCGCTGGGCCTCCCCCGTCTACCACTTCCGCCGCACGGCCACCCGCGACGTCGAACTCGGCGGCAGGCGGATCAGGGAGGGCGAGAAGGTCGTCATGTGGTTCGCCTCCGGCAACCGCGACGAGGAGGTCTTCGGCAACCCCTACGACTTCGACGTGACCCGCCGCGACAACGACCACGTCACCTTCGGCAAGGGCAGCCCCCACCTGTGCCTGGGCAACCTGCTCGCGCGCACCGAGATCCGCATCATGTTCGAGGAGCTGATCCCCCGGCTGGCGGGCGTCGAACTCACCGGGGACGTCCCGCGGGTGCGCTCCAACTTCGTGAACGGCATCAAGCGGCTCCCGGTCGAGGTCACCCTCGCCTGACCCCACCGCACGATGTCGGACGGGCCGCCGCCGTTCCGGGAAC
>NZ_JBHVET010000228.1:0-11169 GCF_042802135.1 Kitasatospora sp. NPDC057512 | reverse complement strand
GCTTGATCCCCTTGCGCTCCCCCGCGCAGCGCTCGTACCCCAGCCAGGCGTTGATCGCCAGCATCGGCCCGTTGGTCGTGTCGTTGCTGGTGTACGCGTGCCGGTAGCCCGCCGCCGCGGCGAGCCGCAGGGACTCCAGCTTGGCCGCCTTGGTCAGCCCGCGGCCGCGGAACTCCCGGTGGCAGGCGGTGAACGCGGACCAGTAGCGGTCCACCCCGTCGGTCTGCGCCATGCTGAACGCGGCCGGCCTGCCGTCCACCACGGCGACGACGCTCAGGGCCAGGTCCCGGTCCGGCCGGTTCCAGTCGTCGCGCAGCCAGTCCTCGTACTCCAGGGCGTCCATCGGCACCTCGCTGCCGGGCTCGTCCAGGATGGCGTCCGCCTCGACCAGGAACACCGGGTGCGGGTCGGCCGCCCAGTCCGCGGCCGGGCGCAGCTCGACGCCGGGCGGTAGTACGGGCGCCGGCGGCAGCGGCAGCGCCAGGTCCCGTCCGGCGAACTGCATGGTGCGCCCCAGCTGGTACCCCCGGGCGGTGGCGAAGGCCACCGATGCGGGCTCGTCGTCCATCCAGGTGTGCAGTTCCGTCACCCCGTGCCCGACCAGGTGCCGTTCGGCCGCGGCCAGCAGCGCGGTGGCCGCGCCGCGCCGCCGGAACCCGGGCAGCACACTGCCGTTGGCGTAGCCGACGCCCGCGACCGACGTCCCGAGCACCACCCCGCAGCGCACCGCGCCGACCACCCGGCCGTCCAGCTCGGCGACGAAGGTGCGGAAGTGCTCCTCGGGGCTCGGCCGACCGTTCAGCCAGAGCAGGGTCTCGGCGGAGAGCACCAGGTGCTCGCGCCCGGCCCGGTGGGCCGCGGCCACGGCCTCGGCGTCCTCGGGGCGGAAGTCCCGGATGGTCAGGGGGGAGGAATTCGAAGAAGTCATGGATTCCCACGCTAGCCGCGCCCACCCGTCGGTGCCTCCGATTTATCGGCCGGGGGGCACTCCATCTGCGGGGGGACGGCCCGGGCTCGGGACCCAGGTCCCGCACGACCGGGACGACATGCTCAAATAATGCTCTGAGAAGACCGGGTGAGGCTTGGCAGCCACCCCACCCGGGGACATCCTCAGCAGCACGGCCGCACGGGTCCGGCGACGACGCCGCACCGGTCGACGGCCCTCCCACCCGGCCCTCCGAAGGGGGCGAACCGATGACTTCCCCCGCCCTGGAAACCGCACCCCGGGACACCGCACCCCGGGACACCGCCTCCCGGGATGCCGCGCCCCGCCTGGGCGTCGGCCTCGGCTGGCGCGGCGAGATCGACACCGTGGTCGAGCGCCAGCCCGGCCTGGACTGGGTCGAGGTGGTCGCCGAGAACATCTGCGCCGACCACCTGCCCGACTCCCTGGCCGTCCTGCGCGGACGCGGCGTCACCGTCGTCCCGCACGGCGTCGGCCTCGGCCTCGGCGGAGCCGAGCTGCCCGACCCCGGCCGCATCGCCCGGCTCGCCGAGGCGGCGCTGGCGCTCGGCTCCCCGCTGGTCACCGAGCACCTGGCGTTCGTCCGGGCCGGCGGCCTGGAGGCCGGCCACCTGCTGCCCGTCCCCCGCACCCGGGACTCGCTGCGGGTGATCGCCGAGAACGTCCGGATCGCCCAGGACCAGCTGCCGGTGCCGCTCGCCCTGGAGAACATCGCCGCCCAGCTCGCCTGGCCGGACGACGAGTTCACCGAGGGCCAGTTCCTCGCCGAACTGGTCGAGCGCACCGGGGTCCGGCTGCTGATCGACGTCGCCAACCTGCACACCAACCGGGTCAACCTCGGCATCGACCCGGCCGCCGAGCTCGACCGCCTGCCGCTGGAGGCGCTCGCCTACGTCCACGTCGCGGGCGGCACGATGGTCGACGGCGTCTGGCACGACACCCACGCCCACCCCGTCACCGAGCCGGTGCTGGAGGTGCTGGCCGAGCTGTGCGCGCGGACCGCGCCGCCCGGGGTCCTGCTGGAGCGGGACGCCAACTTCCCGCCGCCCAGCGAGCTGGCCGGTGAACTGGACGCCATCCGCCGGGTACTGGAGGGGAGCACCCGGCGATGACCGACCTGACCGAGACCGCGCGGGAGAACGCCGACCAGGACCTCGCCGCCGCCCGGCGGCGCCTGGCCCGGCGCCAGGAGGAGCTGCTGGCCGCCCTGGTGGCCGGCGGCCCCGTCCCGCCCGGCTTCGACGAGCGCCAGGTCCGCGCCCAGTCCACCGGCCTGGCCGCCAAGCGGCGGGACACCACCGCCAAGGTGGCCCCCGACCTGCCCCGTACGCTCGGGGCGCGGTACGGGCCGCTCTTCCTCGACTACGCCCGCTCCCACCCGCAGACCGGCGGCTACCGGGTCGACGCCCGGGCCTTCGCGCAGTGGGTGCTCACCGACGGCGGCCCGCTCGCCGCCGACCACCGCCGGGCCCTGGAGCAGTGGCTCCACCCGGCCCCCGTACGACCGCCGGGCCCGCTCGCCCGCCTGCGCCGGGCCCTGCGCCGGTAGCCGGCAGCCGGCAGCCGGCAGCCGGCGCTGGTAGCCGACAACCGTCGGACACCCGGCCGGCCGTCGGCGACCGCGGGGCCACCGGGCCCTGACGAACCATCACCACCTCGGGGGGAACCGCCCATGTGGCACAACAGCTACTTCATCGTCCCGGCCGTCCTGCTGGCGGCCGCCGCGATCCACGCCGCGCGGACCAGGCAGCGCATCAGCCAGGTCCGGTACGCCAAGGGCCTGCCCGGCCGCGGCCTGCCGCTGCTCGACACCGCGTTCCTGTCCGGCGGGCCGGGGCGGGTGTTCGACACCGCCCTGGTCCGGATGCACATGAGCGAGCAGGCCGTGATCAGCCGCTCCGGCCTGGTCACGCTCACCGGCGCCAAGCCGTACGACGCCGTCGACAAGGCGATCCAGGACGCCGTCGGACCGACCGGGAGCCGTCAGCTCGGCCCGCTGCGCCGCACCGTGATGCGCTCCGCCGCCGTCCAGGAGATCGGCGACCGGCTCGCCGACCGCGGCCTGATGCGCCGCCCCGAGCGGCTGCGGCGGGCCCGCACCGCCCGTCGGCTGCTCTGGCTCGCGCTGCTCCCGGTGGTGGCCTCCGCGGTGGCCGCCCCGCTGCTCGACGACGGCGTCGCCGGCCACGAGCGCCCGAAGCTCTGGATCCCGGTCGTCCTGCTGATCGTGGGCTTCGTCTCGCTGCTCGCCACCCCGCGCGTCAAGAGCCGGATCACCCCGGCCGGGCAGCGCCAGCTGTCCCTGATGCAGGGGCCGTGGAAGCCCAACGCCGGGGTGTCGCCCCGGCTGGCCGGCGGCGCGCTGCTGGGCGCGCTCGCGCTGGGCGGTCTGGCCGCCGCCGGGCTGGGGGAGCCGGAGCTGGAGGCCGCGATGCTCGCCGCGTCGACCGACGAGGAGGAGGCCGTCCGCCAGGCGGTCGCCGCGAACGGCTCCGCGACCTCCTCGTCCTCCTCGTCGTCGTCCTCCTCCTGCTCCTCCGGCTCCGACGGCGGATCCGCCGCCTGGTGCGGCTCCTCCGACTCCGGCTCCGGCTCCTCCGGCTCCTCCGGGTCCGGCTGCGGCTCGTCGAGTTGCGGGTCCTCCTCGTCGAGCTGCGGCTCCTCGTCCTCCTCCAGCTGCGGCTCCAGCTCGTCGAGTTGCGGCTCCTCGTCGTCCTCCAGCTGCGGGTCGAGCTGCGGCGGTGGCTGCGGCTCCTGACTCCGGGGGCGCCCGGCGGACGTCACAGTTCGGTATCGCGAACCGGGAAGGCGTTCCGCGCGCGGTCGGCGCAGGCATACAACAAGCCCATGTGGTTGCTGTTCCTCATACCGGCCTGTGTCGCGGCTGTGCTGTCCTGCGTCCGACTGGTCCGGATGACCGCCACCGCCGACGCCCTCGCCGACCAGAACGGCCTGCGGCCCCCCGAAGCCGTCGGCATCGGCCTGTACGAGACCGCCTACCTGGCCGGCGGCCCGGGCCGGGTCGTCGAACTCGCCCTCGTCCTGATGGCCGGCCGAGGGCGGCTCCACCTGGCGCACACCGGCTGGACCACCGTGGTCGACCCCAGGGGCCGCAGCCGCCTGGAGCGGGCGGTCATCGCCACCGTCGGCCCCGAGGGCCAGTGCCGCACCGACGAACTGCGCCAGGCGGTCGCCGAGCACCCCAACGTGCTGGAGATCGGCGCCCGGCTCGCCCTGGCCGGCCTGGCCACCCCGGCCCTGGTGCAGCGCAACACCGTGGTGGTGATCCGGCAGGTCCGGCACGCGCTGCTGCTGTCACTGGTCCTGCTGGCCGCCTCGCTGGCCCTCGACGGCTTCACCGGCGGCGACACCCTCGCCCCGCTCGCCTGGTTCTCGCTGCCGCTGGTGCTCACCTCGGGCACCCTGCTGATGGCCCGCGTCGACGTCTACCCGTACACCCGCTGGGCCTCCCCGATCGGGCAGGAGGTGCTGCGCGAGGTCCGCCCGGCCCGCCAGCGCGGCCTGGCCGACGACGAGGAGCGCGAACTGCTCACCGCCGTCGCCATGAACGGCCCCGCCGCCCTGCCCGACGCCCGGCTCCGCGCCGCCCTGCGCCCGCACCGCGGCTAGGAAGGCAGGCGACGGCCGGGAAAACCGGCTGCGCCGCCGCAGCCTGTGGCCGGTCCGCCCGCCCGGCGCCGACCTGCCGCTGGACGACCTGCCCGGGCTGCTCACCGCGGCCTGCGCCGAGTACGGCCTGATCGCCCTGCACACCGAGCGGCTGGAGCCGGACGTCTGCCGGGTCGGCCTCGGCGACCACTACACCTCCGTGCTGCGCGAGTTCGCCGGGCCGCGCCCGGACCGCGACGGCACGGAGGCCGGCGCCCCTGTGTGACACGGGAAAACCGGCCTCCGGGAGCCGCGGGCCGCTCGGGCCGGGTCCGCTCGGACCTGACCGCTCAGACCAGGCCGTTCAGCAGCTCGCTCACCGGCTTGCGGCGGCCGGTGAAGAACGGCACCTCCTCGCGGACGTGCAGCCGGGCCCGGGAGGGGCGCAGGTCGCGCATCAGGTCGACGATCCGGTGCAGCTCGTCCGCCTCGAAGGCGAGCAGCCACTCGTAGTCGCCGAGCGCGAACGAGGCCACCGTGTTGGCCCGCACGTCCGGGTAGCCGCGCGCCATCTGGCCGTGCTCGGCGAGCATCGCGCGCCGCTCCGCGTCCGGCAGCAGGTACCACTCGTAGGAGCGGACGAACGGGTACACGCAGACGTAGTCGCGCGGGCGCTCGTCGGCCAGGAAGGCCGGGATGTGCGACTTGTTGAACTCGGCCGGGCGGTGCAGCGCCATGTTCGACCAGACCGGCTCCAGCAGCCGGCCGAGGCCGGTGCGGCGGAAGCGGTTGTACGCCTCCTGGAGGTCGTCCGAGTCGGCGGCGTGCCACCAGACCAGGATGTCGGCGTCCGCGCGCAGACCGGAGACGTCGTACGTGCCGCGCACGGTCACGTCCTTGGCGTCCAGCTGCGCGAACAGCTCGTCCACCTCGGCGGCCAGGGCGGTGCGGTCCTCGGGCAGGCCGCCCTTGAGCTTGAACACCGACCACATGGTGTAGCGGATGACCTGGTTCAGGTCGCGCGCCTTCTTCTTCTCGGGCCGCTGCTCCGGCTCCCGCTCAACGCTCTCAGTCATGCGCCCATTGTCCTCTCCGTGGAACCTTCCCCGGTCGCCGGGGTCAGCAGTCTGTCGACGGCGGCCGCGGCGGCGGCCGCCGAACCGATGCACGCCGGAATGCCCACCCCGTCGTACGCGGCGCCGCACAGCGCCAACGCGCCCACCCGCCCCGCCGCCGCCCGCACCCGGGCCACCCGGTCCAGGTGCCCCACCGGGTACTGCGGCAGACCGGCCGAGAAACGCGAGACGAAGGTGTCGTACGGCCGGGCGGTCAGCCCGATCGCCTCCCTGAGGTCGGCGAGCGACCGCGCCACCAGCTCCTCGTCCGGCAGCCCCAGCGCCTCCTCCTCGCGGTACCGGCCCAGCGAGGTGCGCAGCAGGAACGCGTCCGGCGCGGAGCGCTCCAGCCAGCCCCACTTGTTCGAGGAGAAGGTCGACGCCTTGATCCGCCGCCCGTCCACCGGCGGCACCAGGAAGCCGCTGCCGCTCGGCGGCTCGGCCAGGTCGGCGCGGCGGAAGGCCAGGGTGACCAGGGCCATGCCCGCGTACTCGACGGCGTCCAGCTCGGTGGCGGCCGCCGGGGCGTCCTCGCGCAGCAGCCGGGCCGCGGCGGGGGCCGGGACGGCCAGCACCACGGCGTCCGCGTGCAGCACCTCGCCGCCGGTCACCACCCGCCAGCCGTCGGGGGTGCGGCGCAGCTCGTCCACCGGGGCGTCGGTGCGCAGGTCCACCCCCGCCCTGACACAGGCCGCGGCGACCGCGCCGGGCAGTGTGCCGAGACCGCCGCGCAGGCCCTGGAACACCGGGGTGCCGACCACCTTCGGCCGCGAGGCCAGCTCGTGCACCCCCGCGACCAGCGAGCCGCCGTCACGCGCGATCGACAGCAGCTGCGGTACGGCGGCGCGCAGCGAGATCTCCTCGGCGCGGCCCGCGTAGACGCCGCCGAGCAGCGGCTCGACCAGCCGGTCCACCACCTCCTGGCCCAGCCGGTCGGCGACGTAGCGGCCGATCGCGACGTCCTCGCCGACCTCGGTGGGCCGCTCGTGCCGGGCCCGCTCCAGGCCCTCCTCGGTCAGCACCCCGGAGGCGGCCAGCGCCTCCAGGTCACCGGGGACGCCCATCACCTGCCCGCCCGGCAGCGGCCGCAGCGCGCCGCGGGTCCAGATCGCGGCCTTCGCGGTGGTCGGCGGCTCCAGCTCCCCGCCGAGCCCGACCGCCCGCGCCAGCTCCACCGCCTCCGGCCGCCGGGCCAGCACCGACTCGGCCCCGAGGTCCACCCGGACCCCGCCGACCTCCCCGCCCCACAGCTTCCCGCCGACCCGCCCGGACGCCTCCAACACCGTCACCCGCGCCCGCGCCGGCCCCCCGGCCGCCCCGCTCAGGAAGGCGGCCGCAGCCAGCCCCGCGATCCCACCACCGACGACGACGACCTGTGCATCCGACATGCTCCGCAGTCTCGCAGGTCCTTACACCGGACCCTCAATCCGCTGCACACCCGAGATCGATCGTGATCGGGAACGGCACCGAACATTCCAGCGTGCCGCGGAAGATCCCGGCGGGTAGGTACGAGGAGGTCGCCTCGTGCAGCTCGTAGACGTGCACGGCCGCCCGACCGTCCTCTTCCTCCTCGACGATCCAGTAGTGCGGGATGCCCGCCTCGGCGTACTTGCGGAACTTCACCCCGCGATCGCGGTACTGCGACTCGGGCGAGACCACCTCGACCGCGAGCAGAACCTCGCCCGGGGCGTACCCGGTGCGATCGGGATCGAAGACCGCGCGGGACACCAGCACATCCGGCTCCAACCGGTTCCGCTCGTCCAGCGTCACCGTCATCCAGCTCTCCGCCAGATCACCCTCCGGGGCGATCCGCTCCAGCGCCGAAGTCAGCCGCGACGTGACCCGGTTGTGCCACGAGCGCTGAGGCGTAAGCCGAAAGACCAAGGCGCCGTGCAGCAGCTCGGTGTGCGGTGGCGCCTGCGGCAGGTGATCGAGATCGTCGGCGAACCACCCCTCCATGCGGGGCGCGTACATCCAATCGGGAAGTTCACTCATCATCCTGCACAAACGAGCTCATCTCCCCGTCGTTACGCTCCTGCCATGGAACCGATCGTGGTGAGTGCGTGTCTGGCCGGGATTCCCTGCCGGTACGACGGGCGGGCGAAGACCTCCGACGGCGCCGTACGGCTGGTCGAGGAGGGGCGGGCCGTGGTGGTGTGCCCGGAGGGGGCGGGCGGGCTGCCGACGCCGCGGCCGCCGGCGGAGATCGTGGGCGGGGACGGCGCGGACGTGCTGGACGGGCGGGCCCGGGTGGTGGACGCGACGGGCGCGGACTGCACCGCGGAGTTCCTGGCCGGTGCCCGGGCGGCGCTGTCCGCCGCCGAGGAGGCGGGGGCCCGGCGGGCGGTGCTGATGGCGCGCAGCCCGTCCTGCGGCTGCGGGCAGGTGTACGACGGGACGTTCTCCGGGGAGCTGCGCCCCGGTGACGGGGTGACGGCGGCGCTGCTGCGCCGGGCCGGGATCGAGGTCGCGGCCGGGTAGCAGGCCCCCGGAGACCGGGGGCCCGCTACCGGGCGTCAGCGTGCGCTGGCCTCGTGGACGAAGGCGACGAGGCGGCTGAGCGCGTCCGGGTCCATGGACGGCAGCACGCCGTGGCCGAGGTTGAAGATGTGGCCGCTGGTGCCGAGCGCCTGGGCGGCGTGCAGCACCTCGCGGGCCTTGGTCTCGACGACCTTGGTGGGCGCGTACAGCACCGCCGGGTCGAGGTTGCCCTGGAGGCCCTTGCCCGGGCCGACCCGCTCGGCGGCGACGTTCAGCGGCACCCGCCAGTCGACGCCGACGATGTCGGCGCCGGCCTGGCCCATCAGGCCGAGCAGCTCGCCGGTGCCGACGCCGAAGTGGATCCGCGGCACGCCGTACCCGGCGACGGCGTCGAAGACCTTGGCGCTGGACGGCATCACCGAGCGGCGGTAGTCGTCCGGCGCGAGCGCGCCGACCCAGGAGTCGAACAGCTGGACCGCGGAGGCGCCGGCCTCGATCTGCACCTTGAGGAAGGCCGAGGTGATGTCCGCGAGCCGGTCCACCAGGGCGGCCCACAGCTCGGGCTGCCCGTACATCATGGCCTTGGTGTTCTCGTGGTTCTTGGACGGGCCGCCCTCGATCAGGTAGCTGGCCAGCGTGTACGGCGCGCCGGCGAAGCCGATCAGCGGGGTCTCGCCGAGCTCGTCCACCAGCAGGCCGACGGCCTCGGTGATGTAGGGGACGTCGTCCGGCTCCAGCGGGCGCAGCCGCTTCAGGTCCTCGGCGGTGCGGATCGGGTCGGCGATGACCGGGCCGATGCCGGGCTTGATGTCGACGTCGATGCCGACGGCCTTGAGCGGCACCACGATGTCGCTGAAGAAGATCGCGGCGTCCACCTTGTGCCGGCGCACCGGCTGGAGGGTGATCTCCTTGACCAGCTCGGGCCGCATGCAGGACTCCAGCATGGGGATGCCCTCGCGGACCTTCAGGTACTCGGGCAGCGAGCGGCCGGCCTGGCGCATGAACCACACCGGGGTGTGCGGCACGGGCTCGTGCCGGCAGGCGCGCAGGAACGCCGAGTCGTGCGCGGCGCCGCGGCGCCCGGGGGTGGTCGGGCCGTCGTGGGTGGCCGCCGTGCTGTCTGCCGTAGTCTCGCTCACCGTCAAATCTTCGCACGCGTGCCGGGCCCGGTTTCCCGGCCGGTCTCGTCGCTTCCTCCAAGATCTGTCCGGGTTTGCCGTTCCGGCACGCCGCTGGGAGAGAAGTTGCGGCGATAACCCCGTTCTTCGACCTAGTCTTCGGGACATGGCAGCGGTCGGAGGGCACCCCGCGCAGGGTGGCGGAGCAGGTGGCGGAGCGGGTCGCGAGGGGGCGCCGAGCGAGTTCCGGGCGGCCGTGGCGGCCCTGGACGGGGCCCGGTTGCGGCCCGAGGTGCAGCTCTCCCCCGCGCCGGCGCCGCGCCGGCTCGCCCCGTACTCGTTCGCGGTGACCGCCTCGGTCGAGGTGGACGGCGAGGAGCTGGCGGACGGCCGGCTGGTGCTGCTGTACGACCCGGCCGGGCAGGAGGCCTGGAACGGGGAGTTCCGGGTGGTCACGATGACCCGGGCCGAGCTGGAGCCGGAGATGGCCGGCGACCCGATGCTCTCCGAGGTGGGCTGGGCCTGGCTGCTGGACTCCCTGCAGGCGCACGCCGCCGGGTTCGCGGAGCCGTCCGGCACGGTGACGCTGGCCTCCTCGCAGTACTTCGGGGGCCTGGCGGACCGCCCGTCCTCGACGGAGATCGAGATCCGGGCCTCCTGGACCCCGGCCGACGGCCGCTTCGAGCGGCACCTGGCGGCCTGGGCGGACCTGCTGTGCGTCAGCGCCGGCCTGCCGCCGGCCGCCCCGGCTCCGCAGGGGCCCGCCGAGGTTCCTTCACTCGGTGGAGTGGTCCCGATGCCGGCCCGGCGACGCCCGCGGTCGCACTGACGGGTGGTGTGCGGCTCCGGTGGCACCCGGGGGCCGGACGCCACCCCCAGGGCTGACGGAGTGTGACTTCGGACCCGCTCTGCGTCAATTCACCGGTCGATACCGACCGATCGGCACCGAATCTGATCGATTTTGTGCGAATACCAGGCATGTCGCATCAATCATTTGCGCGATTTGTCCGTATTGTTACTCACTAGATCGTGATCTTTCGCTAAAGCCGGGCACGGATGCTGCCGAAGCAGTCTGTGACCCTTTCCCAACGCGGAACACTCCGACCGCCCCCATCGGGGTTCCGTCCGCCACTCCCCGCAGGAGGCCTGGTGTCGGTCCTTCTTGAGCACCCCGCAAACGTGGTCGCCTACCGGCCGACCAAGCCCACCGCCATGGTGGTCATCGCCGATCCCCGTGTCCGAAACACCGTCACCCGCCACCTGTGGGCACTCGGTGTCCGGGACGTGATCGAGGTGTCCTCCATCGCCGAGGCCCGCCCACGGGTCTCCACTCCCCGCGACATCTGCGTCGCCGACGTCCACCTCCCGGACGGTTCCGGGCTGACCATCCTCGCCGAGACCCGCGCCGCGGGCTGGCCCAACGGCCTGGCGCTGTCCGCCGCCGACGACATCGGCGCGGTCCGCAGCGCGCTGGCCGGCGGCGTCAAGGGATACGTGGTGACCGGCACCCGGACGAACGTCGCGATGCCGGGCCGCCCCGGGATGCCGCTCGGCGCCGCCGGGCTGGCCGGCCGGATGCGCCGCCCCGGGATGCCGGGCATGCCGGGCGCGGCCGGAGCGCCGGGCGCCCCCGGAGCCCCTGGTGCGCCGGGCGCGCAGCAGGCCGCCTACCGCGAGCTTTCCGGCCGCGAGGTCGAGGTGCTGCGGCTGGTCGCCGAGGGCCAGTCCAACAAGGCGATCGGCGTGGCGATGGGGCTGTCGGCGCTCACCGTGAAGAGCCACCTCGCCCGGATCGCCCGCAAGCTGGGCACCGGCGACCGCGCCGGCATGGTCGCGGTCGCGCTGCGCACCGGCATCATCCACTGAGCCGGACGCTCCGGAC
>NZ_JBHVET010000227.1:0-11184 GCF_042802135.1 Kitasatospora sp. NPDC057512 | reverse complement strand
CCGTTGTCCGTTCCCGCCCGGCCGTGTGACGTACGCCGGTTCTCCTGCGCCGAGCTCCGGTGTACGCCCTCCCGACGGGAGGGGCTAGCGGTCAGTCGTACCCGCGCGTGAGGTGGGGATGCCTACCCTCCTCAGCGCGAGTCGCTGCCCGCCGTCTCGATGGCGGCGCGGCCGGCCTCCAGGCGCGCCACCGGGATCCGGAAGGGGGAGCAGGAGACGTAGTCCAGCCCCACCTCGTGGAAGAAGTGGACCGAGTCCGGGTCGCCGCCGTGCTCGCCGCAGACGCCGAGCTTGAGGTCGGGGCGGGTGGCCCGGCCGGCCTCGACGGCGTGCCTGACCAGCGAGCCGACGCCGTCGCGGTCGATGGTCTCGAACGGGGAGACCCCGAAGATGCCCTTCTCCAGGTAGGCGGTGAAGAACGAGGCCTCCACGTCGTCCCGGGAGAAGCCCCAGACCGTCTGGGTCAGGTCGTTGGTGCCGAAGGAGAAGAACTCCGCGGCCTCGGCGATCTGCCCGGCGGTCACCGCGGCGCGCGGCAGCTCGATCATGGTGCCGAGCTTGATGTCCAGCTTGACGCCGGTGGACCGGGCGACCTCGGCGAGCACCCGCTCGCACTCGTCGCGGACCAGCTCCAGCTCCTGGACGGTGCCGACCAGCGGGATCATCACCTCGGGGCGCGGGTCCCCGCCGGCCAGCCGGCGCTCGGCGGCGGCCTCGGCGATGGCCCGGACCTGCATGCCGAACAGGCCGGGGATGACCAGGCCGAGGCGGACGCCGCGCAGGCCGAGCATCGGGTTCTGCTCGTGCAGCTTGTGCACCGCCTGGAGCAGGCGCAGGTCGTTCTCGTTCGGGTCCTTGCGGGCCTCGGCGAGGGCGACGCGCACCGACAGCTCGGTGATGTCCGGGAGGAACTCGTGCAGCGGCGGGTCGAGCAGGCGGACGGTGACCGGCAGGCCGTCCATCGCCTGGAAGAGCTCCAGGAAGTCGCCCTTCTGGAGCGGCAGCAGGGTGGAGAGAGCGAGCTCGCGGTCCTTGTCGTTGTCCGCCAGGATCAGGTGCTCGACCTCCTTGCGGCGCTCCTCGCCGAGGAACATGTGCTCGGTGCGGCACAGGCCGATGCCCTGGGCGCCGTAGCGGCGGGCGCGCCCGCCGTCCTCGGCGTTGTCGGCGTTGGCGCGCACCGCGAGGCGGCGGCGGCCGTCGGCGTGCGACATCAGCCGGTGGACGGCCTGGACGAGGCCGCCCTGGACGTCGGCGCCGGCGTGCAGGGTGCCCTCGAAGTACTCCACCACCGCGGAGGGGAGCACGGGCACCTCGCCGAGGTAGACCTTGCCGGTCGCGCCGTCGATCGAGACGACGTCGCCCTCCTCCAGCACCAGGCCGTCGGCGGTGGTCATCCGGCGGCGCTTGGTGTCGACCTCCAGCTCCTCGGCGCCGCAGACACAGGTCTTGCCCATGCCGCGGGCGACGACGGCGGCGTGCGAGGTCTTGCCGCCGCGCGAGGTGAGGATGCCCTCGGCGGCGATCATGCCGTCCAGGTCGTCCGGGTTGGTCTCGCGGCGGACCAGGATGACCTTCTCGCCGGAGCGCGACCACTTCACCGCGGTGTAGGAGTCGAAGACGATCTTGCCGATCGCGGCGCCGGGCGAGGCGGCCAGGCCCCTGGCGATCTGCTTCGACTCGGAGTCGGGGGCGAAGCGCGGGAACATCAGCTGCGAGAGCTGGCCGCCGGTGACCCGCATCAGGGCCTCGTCCAGGTCGATCAGGCCCTGGTCGACCAGCTGGACGGCGATCCGGAAGGCGGCCGCGGCGGTGCGCTTGCCGACCCGGGTCTGGAGCATCCAGAGCTTGCCGCGCTCGATGGTGAACTCGATGTCGCAGAGGTCGCGGTAGTGGTTCTCGAGCTTCTGCATGATCGCCATCAGCTCGTCGTACGACTTCTTGTCGAGCTTCTCCAGCTCGGACAGCTGCAGCGTGTTGCGGATGCCGGCGACGACGTCCTCGCCCTGGGCGTTGGACAGGTAGTCGCCGTAGACGCCCTGGGTGCCGGTGGAGGGGTCGCGGGTGAAGGCGACGCCGGTGCCGGAGTCCTCGCCGAGGTTGCCGAAGACCATGGTGCAGACGTTGACCGCGGTGCCCAGGTCGTTCGGGATGCGCTCCTGGCGGCGGTACAGCCGGGCGCGGTCGCCGTTCCAGGAGTGGAAGACGGCGTGGATCGCGAGGTCCATCTGCTCGCGCGGGTCCTGCGGGAAGGCCCGGCCGGTCTCGCGCTCGACGATGCCCTTGAACACCTCGACCAGCGCCTTGAGGTCGGCGGCGTCCAGGTCCAGGTCGTTGACGGTGCCCTTGGCGTGCTTGGCCTCGTCCAGGGCCTCCTCGAACAGCTCGCCGTCGACGCCCAGCACGGTCTTGCCGAACATCTGGACCAGGCGGCGGTAGGAGTCCCAGGCGAAGCGCTCGTTGCCGGACTGGGCGACGAGGCCGGCCACCGAGGCGTCGGAGAGACCGATGTTGAGGACGGTGTCCATCATGCCGGGCATGGAGAACTTCGCGCCGGAGCGGACCGAGACCAGGAGGGGGTTGTCGGCCTGGCCGAGCTTCTTGCCCATCTCCTGCTCGAGGGCGTCCAGGTGGGCGCTGATCTCCTCGTGCAGGGAGGAGGGCTCGCTGCCGGTCTCCAGGAAGACCTTGCAGGCCTCGGTGGTGATGGTGAACCCCGGAGGGACGGGGAGGCCCAGGTTGGTCATCTCGGCCAGGTTCGCGCCCTTGCCGCCAAGAAGATCCTTGAGGTCCTTGTTTCCTTCGGTGAAGGAGTAAACAAACTTCTGCTGGGACGGCACGGGTCGGTCTCCTCGTACGCGGTTGCCCTGACGCCGGAGAACATACCCATTTCGAAGGCACTTCTCTGCCCTGAATAGGCCACCCGAGGCTGGTACCCAGCGGTAACCCGCTAGATCGAAAGCGCATAAAGGCGTTCACCTCTGTTGGTGAAATCGTCCGCCTGACGCGAGCTGGCGTTCAACTCTTGAAGGCATGCACACGCGAAGATCGTGCGATCCGGACGCACCGTAGCGAGCGCGGGTCCATGGCGTTGCCCCGGCTTGATTTCCTGCACCCGGATCGCCCGATCACCGGTCGGCCGACTTCGGGAAGCGATTCACAGTCGACCTGTCCATTTCGTCCACTGACCTGCCGTCAGCCCCCACCGCGTGTGGCAAGCGTCACCAGCGCGTCTCAGCGATCGAACGTAGAGCGCCTGCGCCGATCGTCGCACTGCGTCCAGAAACGTGCCCGTTGCGTGACGTCCGGACGCCGAAAAGGAGCCCTCTTGTCCAGGATGGACAAGAGGGCTGGGACCGGGTGGCCATCGACCCGAACGGGTCATTTTCGCCAGGTCGTACAGATCATCCGCCGGAGGTGTCCGATTCGGCGTCAGCGCCCGGGCGGGCGCAGTCGTACGGATCGTCCAACCAGCCCTCCGGCAGGACCACCCGGTTGTTGCCGCTGGTCCGCCCGCGCGGGCCGTCCGCACCGTCCGGCCAGCCCTGGGACTGCTCCACCTGGGAGAGGGTTTCGGCCAGCTCGGCCAACGAGGAGGAGCCGGCCAGCCGCACCCGCAGCTCGGAGCCGACCGAGAAGCCCTTGGTGTACCAGGCGACGTGCTTGCGGAAGTCGATCACGCCGCGCGCCTCGTCGCCCAGCCACTCGCCGAGCAGCTGCGCGTGCCGCACCATGGCGGCGGCCACGTAGCCGAAGTCGGGGCGGGCGTAGTCCACGTCGCCCTCGAAGATCGCGACCAGGTCCTTGAACAGCCACGGCCGGCCCAGGCAGCCGCGGCCCACCACCACGCCGTCGCAGCCGGTCTCGCGCATCATCCGCAGCGCGTCGTCGGCCGACCAGATGTCCCCGTTGCCCAGCACCGGGATGTGCGCCGGGACGGACTCGCGCAGCCGGGCGATCGCCGACCAGTCGGCCGTCCCGCCGTAGTGCTGGGCGGCGGTGCGCCCGTGCAGGGCGATCGCGGCCACCCCCTCCTCGGCGCCGATCCGGCCGGCGTCCAGGTAGGTGAGGTGGTCGTCGTCGATGCCCTTGCGCATCTTCATGGTCACCGGCAGGTCGCCCGCGTTGGCGACGGCCTCGCGCAGGATCTCGCGCAGCAGGTTGCGCTTGTACGGCAGCGCCGAGCCGCCGCCCTTGCGGGTGACCTTGGGGACGGGGCAGCCGAAGTTGAGGTCGATGTGGTCGGCCAGGCCCTCCTCGGAGATCATCCGGGCGGCCTTGCCGACGGTCACCGGGTCCACCCCGTACAGCTGGATGGAGCGCGGCTTCTCGCTCGGGTCGAACTTGATCAGCTGCATGGTCTTGGCGTTGCGCTCGACCAGCGCCCGGGTGGTGATCATCTCCGAGACGTACAGCCCCTTGCCACCGCTCTGCTCGCGGCACAGGGTGCGGAACGGCGCGTTGGTGATGCCGGCCATCGGCGCCAGCACGACGGGCGGCCACACCTGGATCGGGCCGATGTCGAGCGGCGCGAACTCGGTGCCGGACGCGGTGCCGGACGCGGTGCCGGACGCGGTGGGTGCGGGCGTGACTGTCATGCGCGGCTGACCTCGGGTGGTGGGGACGGGACTCTCCATTGTCCCCCACCCGGGTGAGCGGCCTCCGCCCGCTCCGGGACTCCCCCGCTCCGGGGCGCCTCCGGTGCGGGCCGCCACCGGTGCGGGCGCCTCCGGTGCGGAGCGCCTCCGCTACGGAGCCGACGGAGCCGACGGGGCGGTGGGCGCCGACGAGTCCGGCGGCAACGACGAGGCCTGCCCCGGAACGATGGAGATCGATCCGGAGGTGACCGCGGCGTGCACCCGGTTCGGGCTCGCCGAGTCCGCCAGCCCCGGGTCGATCCGGCCGTTGCCGCTGCCGATCTCGCTGGAGACGGCGTACCGGCTGTCCTTCGGCAGACTCATCTCCACCGAGCCGGAGGTGGCCGTGGCGTCCACCACGCCCGGCGCCCTCGCGAAGCTCAGCTGCACCGAGCCCGAGGTGACCTGCGCCGCCACCCGCGGGGAGCTCAGGTTGGTGCCCTGCACCAGACCGGAGGTGGCGTGCACGGACACGTTCCCGGAGGTGTCGGACAGCAGCAGCTGGCCGGAGGTCAGCTCCAGCTTCACGTCCCCGCTCAGGCCCTCCACCTGGACGGAGCCGGAGGTCACCGAGCCGGACACCTCGGTCCCGGCCGGCACCTCCAGCTCGATCTCGGCGCCGCAGCCGACGTCCACGAGCGGCAGGATCAGCCGGCAGTGCATCCCGACCGTGAGCACGTCGCCCTCGAAGACGGCGGACACCACCGGCTTGCGCACCAGCCAGTCCAGGCTCTGCCGGACCACCACGTGGCCCTCCCGTCCGGCCCGCAGCCGGACCGACGCGTGGCCGGTCTCCAGCTGGACCCGGTGGATCGCCCTGTCGTACGGCCGGCTGGTGCTGGTGCGCTGCTGCACCGCCATCGACCAGGTCTGCAGTCCGGCGCCGACCATGACCAGGACGATCACGAGCGTCCCGGCGGCCCGCCAGGCCTTCACCCCCTTCACCGCTACCCGACCTCCAGGAAGCGCAGCACCGCCATCACCCGGCGGTGGCTGTCCTCGGCCTGCGGCAGGTCGAGCTTGGTGAAGATCGAGTTGATGTGCTTGGCCACCGCGCTGTCGCTGACCACCAGCGAGCCGGCGATCGCCGCGTTGGAGCGGCCCTCCGCCATCAGGGCGAGCACGTCGCGCTCGCGCGGGGTCAGCTTCTCCACCGGGTCCCGGTGGCGGCGCACCAGCAGCTGGGCGACCACCTCCGGGTCCAGCGCGGTGCCGCCCTCGGCGACCCGCTGGAGCGCGTCCACGAAGTCGTCGACGTTGGCCACCCGCTGCTTGAGCAGGTAGCCGACACCGCTGGTGTTGGTCGCCAGCAGGTCCGCGGCGTAGCGCTCCTCCACGTACTGGGAGAGCAGCAGGACGGCGGTGTCCGGCCACTGCCGGCGGATCACCATCGCCGCCTTCACCCCCTCGTCGCTGAAGCCCGGGGGCATCCGGACGTCGGCCACCACCACCTTCGGGCGGTGCTCCTCGACGGCGGCCAGCAGTTCGGTGGCGTCCCCGACGGCGGCCACGACCTCGAAGCCCACCGCCTCCAGGACCTTGACCAGGCCGACCCTCAACAGGACCGAGTCCTCGGCGATCACAGCGCGCACGGCAACTCCACGGTGATGGTGGTGGGGCCCCCGAGGGGGCTGAGAACGGACATCGTGCCGTCGACCGAGGCGGCGCGCTTGCGCAGACCGGTGAGCCCGGTGCCGCGCGAGGCGTCCGCGCCGCCCACGCCGTCGTCGCTGATGACCAGGCGCAGCCGGCCGCCGGTCGTCCGCACCGAGAGGTCGACCTGCCGGGCCCTGGCGTGCTTGGCCACGTTGGTGAGCGCCTCGGAGACGGTGAAGTAGGCGACCGCCTCGACGGTCGGGGCGATCTGCTCGGAGAGGTCGACGTCCAGGCGCACCGGCAGCGGGGCGCGGGCGGCGATGCCGGACAGCGCCGCGTCCAGGCCGCGGTCCTCCAGGACGGCGGGGTGCAGGCCGCGGACCAGGTCGCGCAGCTCGTCGATGGCCGCCTGGGCCTCCTCGTGCGCGTCGATGATCACCTGCATCACCTCGGGCGGCACGTCCTTGAGGGTGCGCCGGGCCAGGCCCAGGTTCATCGCGAGCGAGGTGAGCCGCTGCTGGGCGCCGTCGTGCAGGTCCCGCTCGATCCGGCGGCGCTCGGCGTCCACCGCGTCGACCAGGCCGGCCCGGCTCTCGGCGATCTCCTCGACCCGCCGCTCCAGCGCCTCCGCCCGGTCCGGGCCGAGCAGCCGCCGGGCCACCCACACGTCCAGCCGGGCCAGCTGGGTGCCCGACAGCGGGAGCACCGCCAACAGCAGCACCCCGCCGAGGGTGAGCAGGACGTCCTCCCCGGCCAGGCCGGTGCGCAGCGCGGTACCGGCGGGCAGCAGCCAGATCCAGCCGTACACGGTGGCCAGCACCAGGCCGGCCGCCCAGGCGTACAGCACCACCAGGGCGCCCACCGCCAGCAGCGGGCCGGCCACCAGGTGGAAGAGGACCTGGCGCCAGGTCATCCCGAGCAGCCAGACCCGGCGCCCCGTCGGCGGACGCAGCGGCGGCACCTCCACCCCGTGCAGGGCGCGCAGCCGGCCGCGCTGGACGGCGGTCAGCGGGTGGGTGCAGAGCAGGACGGCGGCGAGCACCGGGAAGAGCAGCTTCGACTCGGTGACGGCCAGCCAGACCGGCAGCGCCACGGGTATCCCGGCGGCGGTGAAGCGGACGTCCCGCCAGACCTCGGGCGACCACGGGGGGCGCCGGAGGCTCCTGACGAACGCTCGGCGCAACGTGGTGGAGGGCATGGCCGACAGCGTAGGGCCCGGTGATCACGGGCCGCCATGAAGGGGGGTTCCCGATGGGGGTGTAGCTAGCTACACCCCCGATTCGGTGTGGGGCACCACCGACAGGAGGGGGGTCCGGACGGAAGGCTTGAGGGCATGACGAGCACTGCATCGCACTCCGCCACTCCGCCGCACGGGCGGCCCGGCCCCGGGAGTGCCGCCGGAGCGGCGGCGGCCCAGGGGGCGCTGCCGGAGCGGGCGCTGCTGGACGGGGCGCCGACGGAAGGGACGCTGCCGGAGGGGGAGCTGCCGGAGGGGGAGCTGCCGGAGGGCACCCTGCCGGAAGGCGCGCTGCCCGCCGGGGCCGGGCCCTGGTCGGTCCGCAGCGTCCCGTCCGGCCGCGGCCGCGCCGCGCTGGAGCTGTACCAGTACGGGGAGTTGACCGACGTCATGGTCGCCTCCCGGCTCACCCCGCACCTGCTGCGCGGGGCCCGGCACTGCCCGTCCGCCGGGCGGAGCCGGCACGTGCTGGCCTGGGGCCGACTGGCGGCCGACGGCACGGCGCCCGCGGTGGTGTTCACCGGGCGGCGGTCGTTCCGCCGGGTGTGCTCGGCGGCCGAGGCGGTCACGGTGGCCGACTGCTTCTGGGTCGCCTGGGCCGAGGGGCCGTTCGACGCGGTGCGGGTCGAGCACACGGCGGGCGGGGCCGCCGAGCGGCTGCCGCTGGAGCGGGTCCGGGAGCGCGGCCGGGGTGCGGCGTGAGCAGCACCTTCGCCCTTGCCCTCGGCCCCGCCCGTTCGTCCGCCCTGCCTGCGCGCTTCGCCCAGGTCCCGGTCCTGGCCGCGGTCGCGCTGCTGCCCTGGCTGGCGGTCCTCGCCGTCTGCCACGAGACCCCGTGGGTCGTGCTCGACCTCACCGAGTTCGCCGCCCTGCTCTCGCTGGACGCGCTGCTGCGCCGGCGCAGCCCCGCCGCGCTGTGGGCGGGCGCGGCGGTGGCCCTGCTGCTCACCGGGGACGCGCTGGCCGACATCGCCTGCGCCGGGCCGGGCTACGCGGTGCTCGCCGCGCTGGTCATGGCCACCTGCATAGAACTGCCGCTCGCCGTGGTCTGCCTGCGGCTCGGACGGGACGCGGCGGTGCGCGGCTAAGCGGCGTCGGGCAGTCGGTCCATCAGCGCGCGGGTCTCGTCGTCCAGCGGGGTGTACGTGATCATCCGTGTCCCCAGCTGCGGGCTGAGCCAGAAGTTGGTGTACTCGCAGCGCAGCAGCCCCACGCCCGGCACCTGGAAGCGCTTGATCCCGTTGCCCGGCCGCATCACGTCGTGCCGCTGCCAGACCTCCGCGAAGTCCGGCGAGGCCTTGAGCAGTCGGGCCAGCAGCGCCTTCCAGGCCGGCTCCGAGCTGTGGTCGGCCATCGCCGAGCGGAACCGGGCCACCATGCCGAGGCGCTCGGTGCGGTAGTCGATCAGCACCTCGCGGAACTGCGAGGGCGTGAACGCCATCCACATCAGGTTCCGGTCCTCGGGAGCCATCCCGTCGAGGTCGCCGACGAACGCGGTGTACTGGGCGTTGTACGCCAGCACCTGGTAGCGGGAGTTGAGCACCACGGCCGGGTACGGCGCCAGCCGCTCCAGCAGCAGCCGCACGCTCGGGGTCACCGAGGGGCACTCCTTCACCGGCGCCGGGTCGTCCGTGCCGGCCAGGGTGAACAGGTGGGCGCGCTCGCTCGGGTCCAGCAGCAGCGCCCGGGCCACCGCGTCCAGCACCTGGGTGGACACCTGGATGTCCCGCGCCTGCTCCAGCCACGTGTACCAGGTCACCCCGACCGCGGCGAGCTGGGCGACCTCCTCCCGGCGCAGCCCCGGTGTCCGGCGGCGGCCGGTCATCGGCAGGCCCACCTGCTCGGGCGCCAGGCGCTCGCGGCGGCTGCGCAGGAACGCGGCCAGCTCGTGCCGACGGGCTTCGCCGGGGGCGCTCCGGCGCTGTGCGGCGTCGTGCGCGGCGTCGTGCGCGGAGACTTGCGCGGCGGGGGTCATCAGGCTCATGCTCCCCAGCATGCGCCAGCCGTAAGCCTGTTGCCAGGTACTTCTTATACCTGGATAACCACACTCTGGTACCAGGGTACGGCGCGGCGGATCGTAGGACCCGTGACCCAACCACTCACCGTCGCCCCCGCAACGAGCCGCGCCGCCACCACCCCGGGCACCGCGGCCGCCCGTACCTCCGGCACCGGCTCGGCCAGCTCGGCCGGTCCCGTCGGTCCGGCCGGTCCTGCCACCGGCTCCACCGGTCCCGCCGCCACCCTCGGCACCGCCGGACTGGTCACCGTCCTGCTCGGCGCCTTCCTGCCGATGCTCGACTTCTTCATCGTCAACGTCGCCCTGCCCACCATCGACCACGACCTGGCCGCCGGGCCCGCCGTCCTGGAACTGGTCGCCGCCGGCTACGGCATCGCCTTCGCCGTCCTGCTCGTCCTCGGCGGGCGCCTCGGCGACAGCTACGGCCGCCGCCGGCTCTTCGTCATCGGCGCCGTCGCCTTCGCCCTCACCTCGCTGGCCTGCGGCCTCGCCCCCGGCGCGTGGTCCCTGGTCGCCGCCCGGGCCGCCCAGGGCGCCTCGGCCGCGCTGCTGATCCCGCAGGTGCTCGGCACCATCACCGCCGCCACCGAGGGCGCCCGGCGCGGCCGCGCGCTCAGCGTCTACGGCGCCGTCGGCGGAATCTCGGTGGTGATCGGGCAGGTGCTCGGCGGGATGCTGGTCGCCGCCGACCTGTTCGGCACCGGCTGGCGCTCGGTGTTCCTGCTGAACGTGCCGTTCGCGCTGCTCGCCGTGGTGCTCGCGGTCCGCTACGTCCCGGAGAGCCGGTCCGCCACGGCCGCCCGGGTCGACGTCCCCGGCACCGTCCTGCTCACCGCCACGCTGCTCTCCCTGCTCGTCCCGCTGATGGAGGGCCGGGCCGCCGGCTGGCCGCTCTGGTCCTGGGTGCTGCTGGCGCTGTTCCCCGTCCTCGCCGTCGCCTTCGGTGTCGTCGAGCGGCGCGCCGAGCGGCGCGGGGACACCCCGCTGGTGCCGCCGTCCCTGCTGCGCATCCCGGAGATGCGGCGCGGCCTCGGCATCGCGCTCCCCTACTTCGCGGGCTTCGGCGGCTTCATGTTCGTCATCGCGGTCGCCCTCCAGCAGGGCCTCAGGCTCGGCCCGGTCGCGGCCGGCTGGGCGCTCGTCCCGATGGCCGTCGGCTACTTCTCCGCCTCGCTCGCCGGCCCGCGGCTGATCGGCCGCTGGGGCAGCCGGGTGCTCAGCGCGGGCGCCGTCGTCCAGGCCACCGGCCTCGCCACCCTCGCCCTGACCGTCCTGGCCGACTGGTCGCACTTCTCCCCGCTGCGGATGGCCCCGGGCGTCGCCCTCGCCGGCATCGGGCAGGGCCTGATCGGCACCCCGCTGTTCCGGGTCGTCCTCGCCAAGGTGCCCGCCGCCCGGGCCGGCGTCGGCAGCGGCGTCCTCGCCACCGGCCAGCAGTCCAGCCTCGCGCTCGGCGTCGCCACCCTCGGCACCCTCTACCTCTCCCTCTCCCCCGTCCTCGGCATGGACCGCGCGCTCGCCCTCTGCCTGGGCATCCAGCTCCTCGGGTCCTTCACCATCCTGTACCTGACCACCCGCCTGCCCCGCTCCATCGGCTGAGCCGTGGCCTCGGGGTCTCCGGGGTCCGGTTCACGGGTTCCGAGCTCCGGACTCCTGCGGCGGTGGACGGCCTCGCGACCGGTACGACCGGTCGCGGG
>NZ_JBHVET010000226.1:0-11201 GCF_042802135.1 Kitasatospora sp. NPDC057512 | reverse complement strand
GCCCAGCGCCGCGAACAGCACTCCGGCCAGACCGGTCAGCAGCACGTTGCCCAGCGCGTCGCTCATCTGCAGGGCCGCCGAGTTGGCCCCGGCGTCCTCCGGCGTGGAGAGCTTCATCATCAGCACGCTGACGCTGGCGATCGCCATCCCCATCCCGATGCCGCCGACGCCCCAGGCCACCGACGCGACCCAGGCCGGCACCGCCGGGAACAGCACCAGCGCGGCGCCCCCGATCGCCACCGCGGTCAGCACCAGGCCGCCCCGGATCATCGCCTCGCGGTAGCGCTCCGCCCCGGGCCGCCCCTGGAGCCAGGAGCCGACCGCCCAGGTGAGGCCGCCGCTGGTCAGGGTCAGGCCGGCCAGCGTCGGCGAGAGGTCCCGCTGGGTGGTCATCATCAGCGGGACGAAGGCCTCGGCGCCGAGGAACGCCCCGGCCGCCATCCCGCGCAGCAGGATCACCGCCGGCAGCCCCCGCCCGGCCCGCAGGGTCCCGGTCGGCAGCAGCCCCAGGACGGCCGGCACCAGCAGCGCCGCCCCGGCGATCCCCGGGAGCAGCCCGATCAGGTCGCGCCGCTGCCCCGCGTACTGCAGCAGGCCGGCGCCGACCGCCGCCATCGCGGCCAGCAGGGTGCGGCGGCGGTCGAAGGCCGCGCCCCGGACCACCGGGCGCTCCCGCTCCGAGCGGGCCAGCGCCGGGCCCATCACGGCCAGCGGGAGCAGGATCAGCACCGGCACGGCCAGGAACACCCAGCGCCAGCCCAGGTGCTGGGTGACGGCCCCGGAGACCAGCGGGCCGATGATCGAGGGCAGCACCCAGGCGGAGGAGAAGGCCGCGAACACCGCGGGCCGCAGCCGCTCCGGGTAGGCCCGGCCGACCACCACGTACAGCGCGACGATCACCAGCCCGCCGCCCAGGCCCTGGATCGCCCGGCCGGCCACGAACACCCACATCCCGGGCGCCGTCCCGGCCACCACCAGCCCCACGCCGAACACCGCGATGCCGCTGAACAGCGGCTTCAGCGGGCCGCTCCGGTCGCACCACTGGCCGGAGACGACCAGGGCGAACAGGGTGGTGGTGAAGTAGCCGGAGAAGGCGAAGGCGTACAGCCCGAGCCCGTTCAGCTGGCGGGCCGCGGTCGGCATCGCGGTGTTGACGGCCGTCGCCTCGAAGGCGATCACCAGGACCACCGAGACGATCCCCAGGGTCAGCGCGCGGTAGCGGCCGCCGAGCACCCCGCCGCCGGGGTCGTCGTCGAGGGGTATCGGAACAGGGTCGACCGAGGTGGGGGAGGCAGTGGTCATACGTGACATCGTAAGAGCCGTCCGCCCCGATGACCCCTGACCCCGGTCGGTGATCGGCTCCGCCCCGGGACCTACGCCGCGGGGCCGTCGGGGCTCAGTGCAGCACCTTGAGGCCCACCACGCCGGAGACGATCAGCAGCAGGCAGCCGATCCGGGCCATGGTCACCGCGTCCCCCAGGACGGCCATGCCGTAGACCGCGGTGCCGACCGCGCCGATGCCGACCCAGACCGCGTAGCCGGTGCCGATCGGAATGGTGCGCATCGCGTACGCCAGCCCGCCCATGCTGAACAGCAGGGCGACGCCGAAGACGAGGCTGGGAACGAGGCGGGTGAAGCCCTTGGACGATTCCAGGGCGACCGCCCAGACGGTTTCGAGGAAACCCGAGAGGATCAGAACGAGCCAGGCCATGACGGTGGTGCCTCCGCAGTCCACAGCGGCCGGATTGCCGCTGAACTGCGCCGTCTTGTCGTCACCGGGTACGACGCGCTCGTCCGGGGTGGCGGAAATGCCGCCACCGGTCTCCGACGGTAGCACACACTGCCATACAGAATTTACAAAGGAGCGTTGACCGCTCTCCCCGGATCGGCCACTATGAATTCACTGGCCGTGTGCCCGAGTGGCTTAGGGAACCGTCTGCAAAGCGGTGCACGCGGGTTCGATCCCCGCCATGGCCTCGTGGGAAAAGGAATTGCCGGTCGACTCGGAAAAGTCGGCCGGCAATTCCTTTCCGCTGTTCACGGCAATTTCCGTCGCTTTTCCGGGCCGTCCGGTCAGGCCGTGACGGCGTCCTCCGCCCGGATCGGCAGCCGGCCGACCGGCAGGCCGGTGGCGGCGCGCACCGCCGCGGCGACGGCCGCCGGGGCGACCACCGCGGGGACGGCGCCGACCGCCTTGGCGCCGAACGGGGCCACCACGTCGCGCTCCTCCAGCAGCGCGGCGATCCGCACCTCCGGGGTGTCCAGCGCGGTGGGCAGCCGGTAGCCGGTGAGCGAGGGGTTCTGCAGCACCCCGCCCTCCGTCCGCAGGTCCTCCAGCAGCGCCAGGCCCACGCCCTGGGCCACCCCCGCCTCGATCCGGTCCTCGATCTGGCGCGGGTTCAGCGCCCGGCCGACGTCCTGGGCGACGGTCATCTCGACCACCCGGACGGCGCCCAGCTCGATGTCCACGTCCACCACCGCGCGCATCGCGCAGAACGAGATGGAGACGAAGGCGTCGCCCTGCCCGGACTCGTCCAGCGGCTCGGTGGGGTGCGGGCGGCACTGCGCGGTCGCCCACAGCTCCTTGCCCTCCAGCGCCTCGGCGACCGGCATGCCCAGCACCCCGTCGTACGAGGTGATCTTGCCGTCGGCGATCTGGAGCAGCTCCGCCGACATCCCGAAGTTCGCCGCGATCGGCTGCAGCAGCTGGTGGCGGACCATCAGCGCGGCCCGCTCGACGGCGCCGCCGGAGACCCAGGTGTGCCGGCCGCGGGCGGATGGCCCGGCGATCGACTGGTCGCTGTCGGCCGGCGCGATGTACACCTCGCTGACGCCCAGCACGGTCTGCACGATCTGCCGGGCCAGCGTGGCGAAGCCCTGCCCGGCGTCGACCGCCGCGCAGATCACCGTGGCGTGGTCGCCGCTGACCCGCACCGTCGCGGTGGAGACCTCGTCCTCGCCCTCGGCGCCCAGCATGTGCACCATGCCGACGGCGTAGCCGATGCCGCGCCGCACCGCCGCCGGGTCGCCCGCGCCGCCGGGCCCGCCGGGCAGCAGCCACTCGGCGTCCGGGTCGTCCACCGGCAGGGCCGGCAGCGGCTCGGCCGCGACCGCGTCCAGCAGGGCGCGCACCGGCGCCGGGCAGGTGACGGCCTGTCCGGTGGGCAGCGGGTCGCCGGTGGACATCGCGTTGCGGCGACGGATCTCCACCGGGTCCACGCCGATCCGGGCGGCGAGCTGGTCCAGCTGGGACTCGTACGCGAAGCAGGCCTGCAGGGCGCCCTCGCCGCGCATCCGGCCGGCCGGCGGGTTGTTGGTGCGCACCGCCCAGGCGTCCACGAAGACGTTCGGGCAGACGTACGGACCGGCCGAGAAGGCCGTCGCGGCGGCCAGCGCCTCGGCGGAGACGTCCGCGTAGGCGCCGCCGTCCAGCAGGATCTGCGCCTCGACCTTCACCAGCGTGCCCTCGGCGTCCGCGTGGTGGCGGTAGCGCAGCAGCGCGGGGTGGCGCGAGGTGTGGGTGTGGAAGGACTCCTCGCGGGTGAGCGTCATCTTCACCGGGCGGCCGGTGCGCAGCGCCAGCAGGGCCAGGGTGACCTGGAACGAGAGGTCCTCGCGGTCGGTGGTGGCGCCGGGCACGCCGGTGGCCACCAGCCGGACCCGGTCCGGCTCCAGGCCGAGGCAGGCGGCGGTGCGGTCGCGGTCGCCGTGCGGGTCGGTGGAGGACAGGTGCAGCTCGACGCCGCCGTCCGGGCGCGGCACGGCCAGTCCGGCCTCGGCGCCGAGCGGGGCCGGGTCCTGCCGGCCGACCTGGTAGAGGCCCTCGACGACGATCTCGCCGACCGCGTCCGGGTCCCCGGTGCGCAGCGGCAGGTGGCGGAACAGGTTGCCGTCCGGGTGCAGCGGCGGCGCGGTGAAGGCCTGCTCCGGGTCGGTGACGGCCTCCAGCGGCTCGTAGTCGACCGCGATCAGGCCGACCGCCAGCCGGGCGGTGTCTGGGTGGTCGGCGGCCACCGCGGCGATCGGCTCGCCGTGGTGGCGCACCACGCCGGCGGCCAGCACCGGCCGGTCGGAGACGATCGGCCCGGCCGGGGCTCCGTCGGGGGTGCCGTCCGGGCCGGGCGGCAGGTCGGCGGCGGTGACCACGGCGTGCACCCCGGGCAGCGCCAGCGCGGCCGAGGTGTCGATGCCGCGGATCCGGGCGTGCGGGTGCGGCGAACGCAGCACCGCGCCCCACAGCAGGCCCTCGGCCCACAGGTCGGCCGCGTACGGGTAGATGCCGAGCGCCTTGGGCAGCGCGTCGCCGCGCAGCGGGGAGCTGCCCAGGCCGATCGGCTCCGGTGCGCCGCCCTCGCCGCCGTCCTGCTGGAGTGCTGCGCCGATGTCGGTAGGCGACGTCATGATGCGTGGTCGTCCTCGGGGAGCCGGATGCCGTGGGCGGGGGTGGCCCCGTACGGGACGCCGTCCGGGGCGCCGCCCTCGGCCGGGGCACCGTGCGGGTGCGGAGCGGGGTACGGGGTGCCGTGCGGCGGCGTGCCGTCGTAGGCGGTGCCGGGCAGCGGGGTGCCGTGCGCGGGGGTGGGCTCGTAGACCGGGGCGTCGTACCCGGTGTCGTAGCCGGACTGCTGCTGGTGGCCGTCCGGGTAGGGCAGGTAGGTGCCGTGCGCGGGGGTGGCCTGGTAGGGCTGCTCGGGGTAGCCCTGCGGCGGGTAGTACACCTGCTCGTCGGCGGCCTGGGCGGGGATGGCGTCCCGGATCGGGGCCAGCACGGTGGTGTCGTACACACCGGTGTCGTAGCCGCCCTGGGGGTCGCCGTACGGCGCTCCGACCGGGGCCGGCCCGACGCCCGGCTGCCCGACGGCGGGCTGCGGGACGGCGTGCTGCTGCTCGACGGCGTGCTGCGGGACGGACTGCTGCTCGACGGCCTGCTGCGGGACGTGCTCGATCCAGTCCCCGGCGTCGGCGTAGACCGGCGGCTCGACGGCCTGTCCGGGCTCGACGGGCGGCTCGGCGACAGGCTCCGCGACCGGCTCGGCCGGCGCCGCGGCAGCGGGCTCGGCGGCGGCCTGCGCGGCGGCGGCCTCGGCGGCCTCCTCCGCCTGCTCGGCCTCCAGCGCGCGGGCGTCCGCGACGGTCTGGACGGCGGCCAGCACGCCCCGGTAGCCGGTGCAGCGGCAGAGGTTGCCGCACAGGGCCTGACGGGCCTCCACCTCGGTGGGCCGGTGGTTGCGTTGGAGCAGGTCGTGCACCGCCATCGCCATGCCGGGGGTGCAGTAGCCGCACTGGACGGCGCCGGAGGCGGCCAGCGCCTGCTGGACGGCGCTCGCGCCGCCGGCGGCCGACAGCCCCTCGACGGTGTTGATCTCGCTGTCGGCGGCCAGCGCGGCGGGCACCAGGCAGCCGGCCACCAGCTGGCCGTCCACCTGCACCGAGCAGGCCCCGCACTCGCCCTGCTCGCAGCCGTCCTTGGCACCGGCCAGGCCGAGCCGCTCGCGCAGCACGTAGAGCAGGCTCTCGCCGATCCAGGCGTCGGTGACGGGCCGTTCGAAACCGTTGACCCGCAGCGTGTACGAGGCGCACGGGCGCAGCTCGCGGCTGACCTGCGGGGAGAGGCCGAGCGGGTCGGCGTCGAGGGTCTCGATGGGGTCTGTGGTCACTTCAGCACCCTTCCCAGCGCCCGTCGGGCCAGCACCGATACGGTACGCCGCAGCCGAACGGCGGCCGCTGTCGGCCCCTCGGTCACGGCCTCCCAGGCGCCCTCGGCGCCGTAGTCGTCGGGGACGCAGGCGGCGGCCACGTACTCGCCGAAGGCGGCGGCCGCAGCCGGGTCGATCTCCCGGCTGCCGTCCCAGTCGATGCAGCCGGCCACCCAGGCCTCGGCCTCCAGCGGGCGCAGCGGCACCGGCGCGACGGCCCCGACGGCGCAGCGCACCGAGCGCCTGGCCGGGTCGAGGACGAGGGCGACGGAGGCGGTGGCGCGGGCCGGGCCGCTGCGGCCGGTGGCCTTGAGGAAGACCTGCGGGGCGTGCAGCAGCGGGACGCGCACCCAGGTGAGCAGCTCGCCGGGGCGCACCGGGTCGAGTCCGGTGAGCAGGTGACTGACCGGCACCTCGCGGGTGCCCCCGGCCCGGGTCAGGGTGACGCCGGCCTCCAGCGCGGTGAGCACCGGGAGGGTGTCGCCGGCCGGGGCGGCGGTGACGATGTTCCCGCCGAGGGTGCCGACGTTGCGGACCTGCGGCGGGCCGGCGGTGCGGGCGGCGTCGGCGAGCGCGGGGATGAGCGCGGCGAAGTCGGGGCGGTCCATCCGGGCGTGGGTGAGTCCGGCGCCGAGGACGGCGGTGCCGCCGTCCTCGTAGCGCCAGCCCCGCAGTTCGGTGATCCGGCCGAGGCCGACCAGGGCGGCGGGGCGCAACCGGCCGGCGTTGACGGCCTCCATCAGGTCGGTGGCTCCGGCCACCGGTACCGCGGCCGGAGCGGCGGCCAGCGCGTCGACGGCCTCGTCGAGGGAGGCCGGCAGCATGATCGTCCGGTTCACCTGGGTCCCACCGTGCTCCACTTGCTCATCGATCGCCTGCCGCCCGCCGGCCTGCGGCCGTGCCGTCCTGCGTCAGCAGCCCGGCCTGGCCCGTAGGGTACGGGCGATCGGGCCGGGTTGGGCAACTCTGGCACACAATGCTCGATGATCATTTCGGGGCCGGTGAACGGGGCTGCCCGATTGGGACCGATACCGGGCGGTATCTGCCCCGACCCGCTCCGGGCCAGGGCAGATGTTCATCAGTTCTTGACGTCCGATGACCGCTCAGAAGTTCCCGGCGAGGACGACCGGGGCGTGTCACGGGGGTCCCGGCGGCCCCGGAAGGGGCCCCCGTGACACGGTCTAACGGACCGGCGGCGGGCCCTCGATCGGCCGGCCGGCCACCCCGGGCCAGCGCTGCCACGGGTGCGGCCCGTCGGCCGGGCGGTACTCGACGCCGAGCGCGTCCAGCGCCTTCAGGTGGGTCGTCAGCCGCTGCTCGAAGCCGGCGAAGTCCCGCTCGGCCGGCTCGGCGGGCAGCTCGGACCAGGCGACCTCGGCGAAGGCGACCAGCCGGGGGAAGGCCCGGTAGTCGATGTCCCGGGCGCTGTCCATGAACTCGCTCCACAGGTTGGCCTGGGTGCCGATCACGTGCCGGGCGGCGGCCTCGTCCAGCTGCTTCGGGACCGGCTCGAACCGGTAGACGTCCTCCAGCGTGCGCACGAAGCCGACCGGGATCGGCTCGTCCGGCCCGTCCGCCTGCCGGTGGTCGAAGTAGACGTGCTGCTCGGGGCACATCACCACGTCGTGCCCGGCCTTCGCGGCGGCGACCCCGCCGCCGAAGCCTCGCCAGGAGGAGACCGCGGCGCCCGGCGCGAGCCCGCCCTCCAGGATCTCGTCCCAGCCGATCAGCCGGCGGCCGCGCTCGGCCAGCCAGCGGTCGAAGTGCCGGATGAGGTGGCTCTGCAGTTCGTCCTCGTTGGCCAGGCCCAGCTCGCGGATCCGCGCCTGCGCGGCGGCGCTGTCCTTCCACTGCTCCTTGGGGCACTCGTCGCCGCCGAGGTGGACGAACTCGGACGGGAAGAGCTCCAGGACCTCCTCCAGCACGCCCTCGAAGAAGCGCAGGGTCTCCTCGGAGGCGTTGAGCACGTTGTGGCTCACCCCCCAGTCGGTCCACACCCCGAGCGCGGCGGTGTCCACCACGTCGGTGTTGCCCAGTTCGGGGTAGGCGGCGACGGCGGCCTGGGTGTGCCCGGGCAGGTCGATCTCCGGGACGACGGTGACCCCGCGGGCGGCCGCGTAGGCGACGATCTCGCGCAGGTCGTCCTGGGTGTAGTAGCCGCCGTGCGGGCGGTCGTCGCGGCGCTGGCCGGCCCGGTACCCGACCATCGAGCGGTCCCGCCAGGAACCGTGCGCGGTCAGCCTCGGGTAGCGCTTGATCTCGACCCGCCAGCCCTGGTCGTCGGTCAGGTGCAGGTGCAGCACGTTGAGCTTGTGCGCGGCCAGCAGGTCGACGAAGCGCAGCACGTCCGCCTTGGGCAGGAAGTGCCGGGCCACGTCGAGCAGCGCGCCGCGCCAGCCGAACCTGGGGGCGTCCTCGATGTCGGCGCCGGGCAGCACCCAGCCCTCGCGGCGCAGCGGCGAGCGGCGGTAGGCGTCCGGCCCGAGCAGCTGCCGCAGGGTCTGCGCGCCCCACAGCGCGCCGGCCGGGCCGCCCGCGGCGAGCAGGGCGTGGCCGGGGCGCACCGTGATCCGGTACGCCTCGGCGGCGAGCGTCCCGTCCTGGACCAGCTCGATGCCCGCGCCCGGCCGGCCCGGGCCGAGCGGCAGCCCGGTGGCGGCGGACAGCGTGGCCCGCAGCCAGCGCTCGGCGTCGGCCAGCGCGGGGGGTGCGGTCAGCGTGGTGGCGGCGTCGAGCGGATAGTCCTCGTCCGGGCGGCGGGCGGCACTCGAAGGTGCGGGAATGAGGTCCATTCCGACATCCTGCCCACGCCCCGACGATTGGCATAGACCACCGGGGAAACCCTGGTGCTATGCAAAACGGCGTTGTGCGGGGCGCCGCGGACTACTTCTTGTCGCCGTCGCCGTCCTGCGGCTTGCCGATGCCGTCGTAGATCTCCTTGCACATCGGGCAGACCGGGTACTTCTTCGGGTCGCGGCCGGGCACCCACACCTTGCCGCAGAGCGCCACCACGGGGGACCCCGAGAGCGCGCTCTCCATGATCTTGTCCTTCTGGACGTAGTGCGCGAAGCGCTCGTGGTCGCCGTCGCCGTGGGACACCTGCGGGACGGGCTCGACCAGGGTGCCGGTGCCGAGGCCGCGCTCGGGCTCAAGAGTGCTCATGGGTGCCAAGTCTATGGGCGCCTCCGGAAACCCGGCCAGTGTCGCGCCCCCGGGCCGGTCGGCTCAGTTCATCGTCGGGTCGTCCGGGTAGGTCGCCAGCAGGGCGAGCGGGCCGCGCTGGCGGCGCAGCACCGAGCGCCACAGCCGCTCCGGCTCGGGGCTGGAGACGTCCCCCGGCTCGCAGTCCACCAGGTACCAGGCGCCGCTCTCCAGCTCCGCCTCCAGCTGCCCCGGCGACCAGCCGGCGTACCCGGCGAAGATCCGCAGGCTGCCCAGTTCGCCGGCCAGCACCTCGGGCGGCGCCTCCAGGTCCACCAGGCCGATCGCGCCGTGCACCCGGCGCCAGCCGAGCGGCTCGCCGGCACCCGGCTCCCCCGGCGCCACCGCGAGGCCGAGCGCCGAGTCCAGCGCCACCGGGCCGCCCTGGAACACCACGGCCGGCTGGCCGACGAGTCTGTTCCAGCCGTCCAGCACACTGCCCACCTCGACCGGTGTCGGCCGGTTGAGGACCACGCCGAGCGCCCCCTCGACGTCGTGGTCGAGGAGCAGCACCACCGCCCGCGCGAAGTTCGGGTCGGTGAGCAGGGGCGTCGCGACGAGCAGACGGCCGGTGTGGCACCGGCCTCCGTGCGAATGGGCCGCCGTCATGCCCACATGATCCCGCAGAACCGCACCGCTCGGACACCGCAACGCCCGGAAACCGCCACGCCCACGAACACCCGTACGGCCGTACCGGGGGGCGGGCCCGGGCGCGGAGAGAGCACCATCACGGGAGAGGCTCACGGGAACCAACGGCACGCCTACTACCATCTACGTCTGGTGGACGCCTTTATACGGTGCCGACTCGGTTTCGCCGGGGGCCCGAACGCGCCCGTACGACCGGTCCACCACCGGCTCTCTCCCGGAGCCCCTCCCCCCGACTCCTCTGGCACCCCGGATTGCGAGAACGATGACCGACGACGTCCTGCTGGTCCACGGCGGAAACCCGCTCGAAGGCGAGATCCGCGTCCGCGGAGCGAAGAA
Source organism: Kitasatospora sp. NPDC057512 (assembly GCF_042802135.1). Taxonomy (NCBI): domain Bacteria; kingdom Bacillati; phylum Actinomycetota; class Actinomycetes; order Kitasatosporales; family Streptomycetaceae; genus Kitasatospora; species Kitasatospora sp. NPDC057512. The sequence goes on along the minus strand of NZ_JBHVET010000226.1, from coordinate 1,320 downwards.
CCTGGTGCCCAAGGCCATGGTCGCCGCCCTCCTCGGGCAGGGCCCCAGCAGACTGCGCAACGTCCCGGACATCCGCGACGTCAAGGTGGTCCGCGGCCTGCTGCAGCTGCACGGCGTGACCGTGCGCACCGGTGACGAGGACGGCGAGCTGATCCTCGACCCCTCGCACGTCGAGAGCGCCAACGTCGCCGACATCGACGCGCACGCCGGCTCCTCGCGGATCCCGATCCTGTTCTGCGGCCCGCTGCTGCACCGCCTCGGCCACGCCTTCATCCCCGGCCTGGGCGGCTGCGACATCGGCGGCCGCCCGGTCGACTTCCACTTCGAGGTGCTGCGCCAGTTCGGCGCCAGCATCGAGAAGCACCCGCAGGGCACCTACCTGGTCGCCCCGCAGCGGCTGCGCGGCACCAAGATCGAGCTGCCCTACCCCTCGGTCGGCGCGACCGAGCAGGTGCTGCTCACCGCGGTGCTCGCCGAGGGCGTCACCGAGCTGCGCAACGCGGCCATCGAGCCGGAGATCGTCGACCTGATCTGCGTGCTGCAGAAGATGGGCGCGATCATCACCCTCGGCACCGACCGGACGATCCTGATCACCGGCGTGGACGAGCTGAACGGCTACAACCACCGCGCGCTGCCGGACCGGCTGGAGGCCGCCTCCTGGGCCTGCGCGGCGCTGGCGACCAAGGGCGACATCTACGTCCGCGGCGCCCGCCAGCTGGAGATGATGACCTTCCTGAACACCTTCCGGAAGGTCGGCGGCGCCTTCGAGGTGGACGACGAGGGCATCCGCTTCTGGCACCCCGGCGGCGAGCTCAAGGCGATCGCCCTGGAGACCGACGTGCACCCGGGCTTCCAGACCGACTGGCAGCAGCCGCTGGTGGTCGCGCTGACCCAGGCCACCGGCCTGTCCATCGTCCACGAGACGGTGTACGAGTCGCGGCTCGGCTTCACCGGCGCGCTGAACCAGATGGGCGCGCACATCCAGCTCTACCGCGAGTGCCTGGGCGGCACCCCGTGCCGCTTCGGGGCCCGCAACTTCCTGCACTCCGCGGTCGTCTCCGGCCCGTCCAAGCTGATCGGCTCCGAGCTGGTCATCCCGGACCTGCGCGGCGGCTTCTCGTACCTGATCGCGGCGCTGGCGGCCGAGGGCACCTCGACCGTCCACGGCATCGACCTGATCAACCGCGGCTACGAGAACTTCATGGACAAGCTGCGCGACCTGGGCGCCCACGTCGAGCTGCCCAGCGAGCAGCTGGTCGACGCCTGACGGGTCCGCCGCGACGGCAACGGCGAGAGGCCGGGCTCCCCAGTGGGGAGCCC
>NZ_JBHVET010000225.1:0-11253 GCF_042802135.1 Kitasatospora sp. NPDC057512 | reverse complement strand
CGGCTGTGGCCGTGCGGGGCACCTCTGTCGTATCTGTGGTTTAGAAGTCGTCGTCGAAGGCGACGGTGCCCTCGACGGCGACCTGGTACGCGGACACCCGGCGCTCGAAGAAGTTGGTCAGCTCCTGCACGTTCTGGAGCTCCATGAAGCCGAACGGGTTCGTCGACCCGTAGCGGATCGGCAGGCCCAGGCGGGCCAGTCGCTGATCGGCCACGGCCTCCAGGTACTCGCGCATGGAGGCGGTGTTCATGCCGGGCAGGCCGTCGCCGCACAGGTCCTGGGCGAACTGGAGCTCGGCCTCGACGGCCTCCTCCAGCATCTCCGTGACCTGCTTGGCCATCTCGTCGTCGAAGAGGTCGGGCTCCTCCTCGCGGACGGTGTCGACCACCGACATCGCGAAGTCCATGTGCATGGACTCGTCGCGGAACACCCAGTTGGTACCGGTCGCGAGACCGTGCAGCAGGCCGCGCGAACGGAACCAGTACACGTAGGCGAAGGCGCCGTAGAAGAACAGGCCCTCCACACACGCGGCGAAGCAGATCAGGTTGAGCAGGAACGCCCGCCTGTCCTCCTTCGTCTGCAGCGACTCGATGTGGTCGACCGCGTTCATGTACTTGAAGCAGAACTGCGCCTTCTGCCGGATGGAGGGGATGTTCTCCACCGCCGCGAAGGCCGCGTTGCGGTCCTCCGGGTCGGGCAGGTAGGTGTCCAGCAGCGTCAGGTAGAACTGGACGTGCACGGCCTCCTCGAACAGCTGACGCGACAGGTACAGCCGCGCCTCCGGGGAGTTGATGTGCTTGTAGAGGCTCAGCACCACGTTGTTGGAGACGATCGAGTCGCCCGTCGCGAAGAACGCGACCAGCCGGCCGATGAGGTGGCGCTCGCCCTCGCTGAGCTTCGCCAGGTCGGCGACGTCGGAGTGCAGGTCCACCTCCTCGACGGTCCAGGTGTTCTTGATCGCGTCCCGGTACCGGTCGTAGAACGACGGGTAGCGCATCGGGCGCAGGGTCAGCTCGAAGCCGGGGTCGAGCAGCATCTTGCGGTCTTCAGGGGTGCTCACTGGCAGGCCTCGCAGGACTCGGGGTTCTCCAGGGAGCAGGCGATGGCGGCTTCCTGCTCCGGGGTGAGGGAGGGGGTGTTCACGGGCACCGGCGCCGGCGCGGCGGCACGGGCGGTGCCGGACGCGGCCTGGGCGATGCGGGTGGCCGGGCGCGAACGCAGGTAGTAGGTGGTCTTCAGACCGACCTTCCACGCGTAGGCGTACATCGAGCTGAGCTTGCCGATGGTCGGCGCCGCCATGAACAGGTTCAGGGACTGGCTCTGGTCCAGGTACGGCATGCGGGCCGCGGCCAGGTCGATCAGCGCGCGCTGCGGCAGCTCCCAGGCCGTCCGGTACAGCGAACGGACCTCGGCGGGCAGCCAGTTCAGGTCCTGGACGGAGCCGTTGGCGTCGCGCAGGGCGTCGCGGGTCTGCTGGTCCCAGACGCCGAGCTCCTTGAGCTCGCGCACCAGGTACGGGTTGACCTGGAGGAACTCGCCGGACAGCGTCTCGCGCTTGAACAGGTTGGACACCTGCGGCTCGATGCACTCGTACACGCCGGCGATGGACGCGATGGTCGCGGTCGGCGCGATGGCCAGCAGCAGCGAGTTGCGCAGGCCGGTCTCGGCGATCCGGGCGCGCAGCGCCGTCCAGCGGTCGGCCCACTGCGGGGCGGCCGTCGGGAAGTGGTCGATGTGCAGCTCGCCGCGGGCGGCGCGGGTCTCGCCGTACGCCTCGTGGCGGCCGAGCTGCTCGGCCAGGTCGGCGGAGCGCTCGTACGCGGTGAGCATGATGCGCTCGGCGATCAGCGTGGACAGGCGGGCGGCCTCGGCGGAGTCGAAGTCGATCCGCAGCTTGAAGAAGACGTCCTGGAGGCCCATCACGCCGAGGCCGACCGGCCGCCAGCGGGAGTTGGAGGTGCCGGCCTCGGTGGTCGGGTAGAAGTTGATGTCCACCACGCGGTCGAGGAACGTCACGGCGGTGCGGACGGTGGCGTCGAGGCGCTCCCAGTCCATGGCGCCGATCAGGTCGTCGGCGGTGGCACCGGGGGCCACGTGGGCGCCGAGGTTGACCGAGCCGAGGTTGCAGACGGCGGTCTCGGAGTCGTCCGTGACCTCCAGGATCTCCGTGCACAGGTTGGAGGAGTGCACGGTGCGGCCCGGCAGGGCGGTCTGGTTGGCGGCGCGGTTGGAGGCGTCCTTGAAGGTCATCCAGCCGTTGCCGGTCTGCGCCAGGGTGCGCATCATGCGGGCGTACAGGGTCTGCGCCGGGATGGTGCGGACGGCCTTGCCGGCCAGCTCGGCCTTGCGGTAGGCCTCGTCGAAGTCGGCGCCCCACAGGTCGACCAGCTCCGGCACGTCGGCCGGGGAGAACAGCGACCAGTCCTGGTTGGCGTTGACCCGGCGCATGAACTCGTCCGGGATCCAGTGCGCCAGGTTGAGGTTGTGGGTGCGGCGGGCCTCTTCGCCGGTGTTGTCGCGGAGCTCCAGGAACTCCTCGATGTCGGCGTGCCAGGTCTCCAGGTAGACGCAGGCCGCGCCCTTGCGGCGGCCGCCCTGGTTGACGGCGGCGACCGAGGAGTCGAGGGTGCGCAGGAACGGCACGATGCCGTTGGACTTGCCGTTGGTGCCGCGGATCAGGCTGCCGCGCGAGCGGATGCGCGAGTAGGACAGGCCGATGCCGCCGGCGTGCTTGGACAGGCGGGCGATCTGCGCGTAGCGGTTGTAGATCGAGTCCAGGTTGTCCAGCGGCGAGTCGAGCAGGTAGCAGCTCGACATCTGCGGGTGCCGGGTGCCGGAGTTGAAGAGCGTCGGCGAGGAGGTCAGGTACTCCAGGCGGCTCATCAGGCCGTACAGCTCGGACACCTCGCGCACCGACTGCTCGCTGTCGCCGACCGCCAGGCCGCAGGCGACGCGGAGCAGGAAGTGCTGCGGGGTCTCGATCACCTTGCGGGTGATCGGGTGGCGCAGCAGGTAGCGGGACTGCACGGTGCGCAGGCCGAAGTACTCGAAGCGGTCGTCGCCCGAGGCGTCGATCAGCGCGTCCAGGGCGGCGGCGTGCTTGGCGACGAAGTCCGCGGTGGTGTCGCCGATCAGGCCCTCGGCGTGGCCGACGGCGATCGAGGCGGAGAAGGACACCGAGCCCTGGCTGTTCGCCTCGTCGACGATCTCCAGCGCGAGCAGGCGGGCGGCCAGCTTCGAGTACTGGGGGTCCTCGGCGATCATCGACGCGGCGGCGTCCACGGCCAGCCCGCGCAGCTCGGCGAAGTCCGAGCCGGCGTGGCGGCCGCGCAGCGCGGCGGCGGCGACATGGCCGGGGTCGACCTCGGTGAGGTCGGTGCTGCGGTCGGTGAGCAGCCGCAGCAGCGCGCCCCCGGGGTCGGAGACCGTCGGGTCGGTGAAGGCGGTACCGGAGCCCTGGGCGGGCAGGGTGGCTGAGGCAGCGGTGGTCAAGGCGCTCTCTCCTGGCGGCGATCGGCGGCGGTGCTCGGGGGCTACCGGGCCGATCTGGGCAGGGGAGCACGGCGCGAACGCAAAAAGCGTCGCGCGAGGTGACTCCCCGGCCCGCCCGCGAGGCCCGGAGGGGTACTGCTCGTGCCGGCGCGGCCTCTGCGGGAGGGCCGTGGCGCACGCCGTCGGCAGGTACTCGGACTCGCGGGGTGCGGCTGCTGGAGCCGCCCGCTCACCGCTGCGGGGCAGTCCCGGATTCGCACCGGGTTCCCCTGCATCGACAGCAGAAGCGAGCATACATGTAGTGCCGCCGGACTGCGGCGGCACCATATGTTGTGCCTGTCGTGTCGCGGATGTGCGTGGGCAGGGCGGCCGGTCAGTGCTTCAGATAGACCTTGTACGTACTCGAATCGCCGGTCGGCGAGGTGAATTGGGCGACCAGCCGGTAGTGTCCGGCGGTGCTCAGGGCCTCGCTCAGGGCCCGGTCGGTGGCCCTCGGCGCGGTGCTGTCGAGGACGACCATGGTGAACCAGCCGTCCCGGATCGCGGCCACGCTGCCGTCGTCGCCGTGGTGCTCGGTCCCGGCCCCGTCGCGGTAGTCCGTGCCGGCCCGCGCGGAGACCCACTGCTCGGGTTTGGAGACGCCGCCGAGGTAGTACTCGGCGAGTCCGTCGACCTCGGTGAGGTAGCGGCCCTGGGGCTCCGTGTGGACCCGCAGGACGGCCAGCAGGCGGCCGGAGTCGGGCCCGTTCTGGTAGCGCAGGGCGGACTGCTCCAGGCCGAGGGCGAGCAGGGCGACCCAGACCAGGATGCCGAGCTGGGGGTGGCGGAAGTGGGCGCCGACCAGCCGGGTCAGGCCGACCCCGGCGAGCGGGGCGGCGAGCAGCATGCCGTAGCCGAGGTGGCGGAACAGCGCGCCGGAGGTGCCGGTCCACAGGTGGGCGGCGGGGACCAGCAGGGCGGTGGCGGTCAGGACGGCCCCGAGCAGGGCGCGCCGGCCCCGGGTGGTGGGGAGGGCGTCCTTCTCCGGCGCGTCGTGCTCGGGCATCTGTTCGCGGCGCGCGTAGGCGATGGTGCCGGCCACCGCGAGGACGGTGAACAGGCCGGCCCACTGGAGCGTGCCGAGCAGGATCGAGCCGGCCGAGCCGGGGGCGTTGCCGCGCGAGGGCGACCACCCGGCGACCTTGCCGAGGGTGCCGTACGGGAGCAGCAGGACGAGGGTGCCGAGGGCCGCCAGCAGCGCGCGCAGGGCGGCCGGGCCCACCCGGTGGTACGGCCGGGCGCAGGCGAAGGCGAGGGCGACCAGGGCGGGGACGGCGAAGGCCGCGGAGTAGGCCGTGGCACAGGCCAGCGCCGTGGGCGGGGCCGCGAGCAGGGCCAGGGCCGGATGGCGGCCGGCGGTGAACACCGTGGTCCAGGCCGCGAGGGCGACCAGCAGGACGGCGAGGGACTCGGGCGCGGCGTAGAAGCCGACCACGACGGTGGACTGGAGGACGGCGTACCCGGCGATGGCGCAGATGGCGACCCGCTCGTTGAACAGCCGCCGGGTCAGCGAGTACAGCAGGACCGTGGTGAGCAGCGCGAAGCCGAGGCTGAGCAGCCGGGTGCCCCAGATGCCGTTGGCGTCGGCGGCGGCGCCGGCCAGCGGCGGGTAGAGCCAGGGCGAGCCGTGCACCCGGTCGACCAGGTCGGTGGTGACCGGGGTGCCGTGCAGCAGGTGGGCCAGCTGCTGGCGGCCGGCGACCATGGCGGCGGCCTCGTCGGGGTGCGCGGCGGCCAGCAGGCGCAGCGAGAGGGCGGCCTGGACGGTCAGGACGGCGCCCAGCAGGCCGCGGGCGATCCAGCGGCGGCGGGGGCTGGTGCCCGGGTCCCAGCCGATCGCGGGGACCTGCGGGATGGTGTACGGGGCCAGCTCGACGCCGTCGGGGTTGTCGACCGCCGCGGCCGTACGGGGCGCGTCGGGGCTGCCCGCCGTCGCAGCGGCCCTGGGACCATCGGGCTCCGGGTCCGGCTCGGCGGCCGGGCCGTGGGCGGAGCGGCCGTGCGGGACGGGGGAGAACTCGGACTCAGTGCTCATCAGGGGTTCCGGATGTCGAAGCCGTAACGGGGGTCGGACACGCGCTGCTTGAACGCGGCGAGGGTGTCCGGCACGGCCTCGACCCGCCAGTCCGCCCGCTTGACGATGTTGAACCAGACGAAGCCGACGATGTCGTCGTGCGCCTCCAGCCCGGAGAACAGCTGGTCGATGTCCGCGAGCTGGCGCTTGCCCTGCTCGGAGGCGGTCTCGCTGATGAAGAAGGGCTTCTGGGAGAAGCCGCGGATCTCGGCCATGGTCGGGCCGTAGAGCGCGTCGAAGGTCTTGGGCCCGGTCTTGGTGAAGTAGCCGGTCATGCCGGCCCAGTCGACGTAGGTGTCGCCGGGGTAGTACGGCGCCAGCCGGGTGTTGGGCGCGGGGTCGGTGATGTTGGGGCTCCAGACCCAGATCACGTTGGTGGCGCCGGCCTGGTCGAAGAGGTCGTGGACGTGGCGCCAGGCGGCCACGAAGTCCTCGGGGGTGGCGGCCTGACGGCCCCACGGGTACCAGTCGCCGTTCATCTCGTGGGCGATGCTGACGGCGATCGGCAGGTTGAACCTGGCCACGGCCTTGGCGACGCCGCGCACGTAGTCGTCGGTGTCGCCGGCCGCGATCGAGGCGAGCGAGCGGTCGTGCGGCTCCCAGGCCATGAAGGGCAGTGCCCCGGCGTCGTGGATCCGGCGGGCGCCCGCGGTGTCGAAGCCGCCCTTCCAGTGGGCGTAGAACTCCAGGACGTTGGGCTGCTTGCCGATCGCGTCGCGGTAGCCGGGCAGCGCGTCCATCGTGGCGGGGACGTCGGGCAGGGCGGCGCCGAGGTACTTGCGGCTCGGCCTGAGCAGCGGCGTGACGTCGTACGGGACGCCGGCCGGCAGGGCCTTGGGCTGGGCGGGCGCGGGGGTCGCGCCCGGAGTGCCAGGAGCGCCCGGAGTGCCAGAAGCGCCGGAAGCGCCCGGGGCCGGGGTGGCGGCCGGGGCGGCCTGGGCGAGGTCCTTCTGCATCGCGAAGCCGGGGTCCTCGGGGCCGCACGCGGTGGTGAGCAGCAGGCCGGCGGCGACCAGCAGCGGGAGCGCCAGCCGGCGACGGAGCCGGGCGGCCCGTCTCGGGTGGGCGGTCATGGCGATCACACTGCTTCCGTCGGGCGGGGCTGGACGAGGACCCGGCCCACGATGGTGGCGTAGAAGAGGCCGGAGGCGAGGACGAGGGCGAAGTTCAGCGGGCCCATGGTGAGCATCCGCCAGATGCTCAGCAGCACCCAGAGCAGGGCGGTTCCGCCGCCCCAGGCGATGACGCCGATCCAGAACCGCCGGGTCCTGTTCCGCTTGGCGCCGCTGGAGCCGGTCGGCTGCCAGGCCATCCGGTTGCGGCGCACGATGTCCCAGATGGCGAAGACGTGCGCCCAGCCGTACATCATGCGGGCGGCCCAGGCCTCCAGCCGGTAGGGGTTGCGGTGCCAGAGCGGGAAGACGACCGTCGCGTAGAGCAGGCCCGGTAGCACCAGCGCGGTGTTCTCCCAGCGGATCAGGTCGGGGCGGGCGAGCAGCAGGACGATCGGGATGAGCGGTGAGACGACGGTGAACAGCGCCGTGTGGATGTAGTAGAAGAAGCCGGACAGGTAGCAGGCCCGGGTGATCGGCCGCAGCTTGGTCTGCCAGAACTTCCTGCTGCCGAGCAGGCTCATCGAGCCGGTGCACCAGCGGTACTGCTGGTTGAAGAAGCCGCCGACGTTGTCCGGGCAGACGCCGGTGGCCAGCGCGACGGGTATGTACTGGAGGTCCCAGCCGAGGCGGCGCAGGTCGAACCCGGTGTGCACGTCCTCGGAGTGGCCGATCAGCGTGGTGCCGCCGTTCTCCTCCAGCGCCGCGCGCCGGTACACCGCGCAGCTGCCCACGCAGATGGCGCCGTCGCTGCGCTGCCGGGAGACCTGGACGGTCCGGTAGAACAGCTCCTGGACGGCGCCGGCGCCGCGCTCGATCCAGTTCTGCGAGTCCAGGATGCGGAAGAACTGCGGGGACTGGACGATGCCGAGGCGGGGGTCGGCCTCCATGTAGGGGAGCATCTCGTTCAGCAGGTCCGGCCGGGGCGCGAAGTCGGCGTCCAGGATGAGGATGTAGTCGCTGTCGGAGTTGCGGAAGCCGAACTGGAGGTTGCCGGCCTTCTTGAACCAGCCGAGCTTGTCGCGGGTGCCGTACACGAACCCGAAGTCGACGGCCATCTGCGCGAGTTGCGGGCTGTTGCTGTCGTCGAGGACGTACGGGGTGACGTCGCCCGGGTACTGGTCGCGCAGCCGGGCGACGTGCGTCCAGGTGTTGTGCAGCACCTCGATCGGCTCGCCGGCGACCGGGAGGAAGATGTCGACGGTCGGATGGTGTTCGGGCTGCCAGGACTTGACCAGGGCCCGGTGGGCGGAGAGGTCGAAGGTCTCGTTGAAGCCGTGCACCCAGCGGGATATCAGGTAGTAGACGATGGTGAAGGCGAGCGGCGGTATGAAGAAGAGGAACCACGGCGTCGCGCTCAGCAGCCCGATCTCGCTGGCCACCATGCAGGCGAAGCTGATGAGGGAGAAGCAGGTCAGCACCCACAGGTTGGTGCGGGCGTAGAGGTACTTCTCGGTGTTGTCCGGTGGTTGGGGGAGCAGGCCCCACCGGTTGCGGGCGGCCGGGCCGCGCCGGCTGCGGCGTCGTGAGACCGGCGGCTGACCGCTTCCCGCGAGTCGCGCGCTCTCGGTGACAGTCACGTGCTCTACTCCCCCGAAGCCGTACTGAGACTGAACCGTCCCCGCGCGGCGGCCGTTGTCGCTCGGGCACCAGGGGACGCCAGGATCGTACGGGACCGATCGCTCTGCGTCCGCTTCCCCCTGTTCGACCGGCCGCCCGGAACCGATATCGAGTTCCGATCGTGATGTGGACGGGGTGCGGCCGGAGAGCCTGTGTACGGTTGTCCGTTCGACGGGCGAGGACGGTTCGGGGGAGAGCGATGGGCATCGAGGACGGCGCGGCCGGGCGCGTGGCGCGGGGCCTGCGGGCGGTCGCCGCCTTCGGTGCGGTCGCCGCGCTGCTGGCCGGGTGCAGCGGCGACGTCGGGGCGGTGGAGGGGCCGGCCGGCCCGGCGACGGCGCTGTCCGGGCCGGGCATCTGCTCGACCGCGCAGGAGCCGTTCCCCAAGCTGGCGATGGACGGCGGCGCGAAGATCCTCGAACCGAACCCGTGGAACACCGCGGGCACGGTCTGCGTGGACCCGGTCGGGGACAGCGGGTTCACGGTGTCCCGGATCAACGACTTCGTCCCGAGGAACCCGCTCGCCCCGGGCGCCTACCCCAACGTCTCGACCGCCCCGGGCGCGAGCGGACTGCCGGTGCCGGTCAGCGCGCTCGGCGACGCCACCGCGGACTGGGACGCCAACGGGCGGGTGAGCGGCTCCTTCAACCTCTCCTTCGACCTCTGGTACGGCTCCAGCCCGGACAACTGCCTGCCGGGGGAGAGCGCCGAGGTGATGATCTGGCTGGACGCCACCGACAACGTGCGGCCCGCCGGCGACAAGGTGGCGGACGCCCTGCCGTTCGGGGACGCGAGCTACCACGTCTACCAGGCGCCGATCACCGGCCCGCACAGCGTGATCAGCTACGTCCGCACGGCACCCACCCACACCACCCGCGGCCTCGACCTGCGGCTGTTCACCGCCGACGCGATGGCGCGCGGCTACGTCCCGAAGAGTTCCTACCTCTGCCGGGTGCAGGCGGGTTTCGAGGTCTGGAGCGGCGGGACCGGCCTGCGCAGCAACTCCTTCGCCTTCCACAACCGGGTCGGCCTGCCGTCCGGCGAGGTCCCGGCGGGCGCCCCGGGGATCTGCCTGCGGCACGGCGGCGGCGGGACCGCCGGCAGCCCGGTGACCGTCGGATCCTGCGGCGACCAGGCCGTCTCGACCGGGTGGACGGTGGGCAACGACGGTTCGCTGCGCGGCGGGGCGGCCTGCCTGGCGCCGGGCGCCGACCGCTCCTCGGTGACGCTGGCCGAGTGCACCGGCGGCTCGGCCCAGCGCTGGGTCACCGCCCCCGGGCAGCGGCTGAAGCACCCGGACACCGGGCTGTGCCTGGGCACCGCGGGCGGGGCGCTCGCGGACGGTACGGCGGTGCTCCTGCGGCCGTGCGCGGACACCGTCTCGCAGCGCTGGAAGCTGCCCTACAACGGGGTCGCGTGAGCCGGCGTCGCACCCGGGAGACCCCGGCCGCGCTGACGTTCCGTCCGCGCACCCCCCATGGGCGTGTCGGGGTGGATGCCCTAGCATTCGGGCCATGAGCGATCGACCGGTACCGAGTGGCGAGCCGGGCCAGCCCGCCACGCCACCGCAGCAGGCACCGGCCGGGGGGCCCGCTCCGGCCACCGGTGTGCCACCGCAGTCCCCGAGCGGAGCCTTCGGCCCCGCGTCCGGCTACGGGCCGCCGCCCGCCGCGCCCGCGCAGCCCCAGCAGATGACGCCGCATCCGGTCGCGCCGCCGGTGCCGCCGGTGCCGCACCAGGGCGGCGGACCCGCCCCGGTGGCGCCGGGGCCGGTGCAGCCCGGCCCGGTGGCACCACAGCCCGTTCAGCCGCTGCCGGTTCATCCGCAGGCGCCGATGCCGCAACCCGGACCGGCCGTCGGGCAGCCCTTCCCGCCGGGCCCGCAGCCGGTCCAGCCGCAGCCGGTCCAGCCCGTGGCGCACTGGCAGCAGCAGGGCGGCTTCCAGCCGCCCGTCCCGCCGCCCGGCCCGGCGCTCTCCCCGGCGGGCACGCCGAACTGGGAGGCGCTGGCCGAGCAGAACGAGCAGTCCGCCAAGCGCGGCCGCCGGCTCAAGCTGATCGGCGCGGTGACCGCGGTGGTCGTGGTGGCCGCCGCCGGTGGCGGCGGGTACTGGTACTACCAGCACGGCAAGGAGAAGACGCCGGTGGCCCACGGCCCCGGGACGCCGACCCCGACGGTCTCCGGCCCGTCGAACACGACGAGCGCGCCGCCGCTCAAGGGCATCGACAGCCCGCCGACCGTCGGCTCGCTGCCCGCCAAGAAGGGCGCGGCCGCGCTCAACCTGGGGGCGGACGCCAAGCAGGGGACGATGGCCGGCTTCTCCGGGCAGGTCCTCAAACTGCCCAGCGGCCAGGACTCGTTCGCCTCCACGGCCGCGTCGGTCGTCGAGGTCAACAAGAGCTTCACCGTCTCCGCGCGGGTGCTGGTCGACGTGCCCAACGGCAACCGCAGCGCGGTCAGCCAGGGCGACGGCCAGTACTACTCGTTCGCGCTGGGCCGGGCCAACAACAACGGGCACGACCAGTGGTACTTCAAGGTCCAGGTGCCGGGCGGCGGTTCGGCGATCGCCTGGTCCAAGGGCGACGCGACGGTCAACCAGTGGGTGCTGCTGACCGGCGTGTACGACGACCCGTCGGGCCAGCTCACCCTGTACGTCAACGGCGCTCCGCAGTCCTCGGCCAAGTCGGCCGGGGTGCAGCCGAGCGGCACCAACTCCCTCCAGGTCGGCCGGCTGAGCTCCAACTCGCAGTGGGCCGACCCCTGGCACGGAGCCGTCGCCGACATCCAGGTGTGGGACCAGGTGCTGCCCGAGGCCGACATCGTCAAGATCGTGGCCGGCCCGAGCTCGCCGCCGTCCATCGCGCCGACCCGCGCCTGGCTCGGCGGCTAGCGCCGCCAGCGGCGGGTGCCGCGGG
>NZ_JBHVET010000224.1:0-11283 GCF_042802135.1 Kitasatospora sp. NPDC057512 | reverse complement strand
CGGTGAGGTCGAGGAAGTCGGCGGAGGCCGGCGGGCAGACCCGGCCGAGCCGGGAGGCGACCACGCCGCCGTCCTCGCCGGTGCGGGCGGCGGCCTCGACGTAGCCCATCGCGGCCGGGTAGCGGCGGTGCAGGGTGTTCAGCAGCGGGCCGATGTCGCCGCTGGTCTGCCCGTACATGGCGCCGAGCAGGCCGAGCTTGGCCTTGTCCCGGTCGCCCTGGAAGGCCTGGGCGGCGAGCGCCTCGTACAGGTCGCCGCCGGCCGCGGTACGGGCCAGCCCGGCGTCCTGGGAGAGCGCGGCGAGCACCCGGGGCTCCAGCTGGGCGGCGTCGGCGACGACCAGCAGCCAGCCGGGGTCGGCGACCACGGCGCGGCGCAGGATGCGCGGGATCTGCAGGGCGCCGCCGCCGCGGCTGGCCCAGCGGCCGGAGACCACGCCGCCGACCACGTACTCGGGCCGGAACCGGCCGCCGCGGGCCCAGGCGTCCTGCCAGGCCCAGCCGTGCGCGACGTGGATCCGGGACAGCTCCTTGTAGCGGACCAGCAGCCGCGCGGCCGGGTGGTCGATGCCCTTGAGCTCCCAGGAGCGGGTGGAGCCGAGCTGGATGCCCGCCTCGGCGAAGGCGCGCAGCACCTGGGTGTGCGAGTCGGGGTTGAACGGCTTGGCGCCGAGGGCCTGCTGGAGGTCGACGGCGAGCTCCGCGAGGACCCTGGGCTGGGTGCCGGGGACGGTCGGGCGGGGGCCGAGCAGTTCCGTCAGCAGCCGGTCGTGGACGTCGGCCCGCCAGGGCAGCCCGTCGTGGGCCGTCTCGGCGGCCACCAGGGCGCCGGCCGACTCGGCGGCGACCAGCAGCCGGAACCGCTGCCGGGCGCCCGGGTCGGCGATGGCGGCGATCCGGCTCTGCTGTTCGGCGTGGACCGCGACCACGGCCTCCAACGGGTCCGCGCCGGGCGGCAGTTGCAGCCGGTCGGGGGCGAACAGGGTGTCCTGCCCGTCGTCGGCGTCGGCCAGGCCGGGCTCGGGCAGGTCCGCCGGGACGGGCAGGTTCCGCAGCCGCGCCCAGGCGGCGCCGAGCGAGCGCGGCGCGCCGAACCGGTCCTCGTGCGCCAGTAGCAGCGCCTCGACCAGCCGCAGGTCGTGGCAGCGGGCGAGCCGGTCGGGCAGGCGCGGCAGCAGCGGGGCGTACCCGGAGTCGGCGGCGGCCCAGACCCAGCGCGGGTGGTCGGCGGCCTCCCGGGCGGCGACGGCGGTGGCGAGGTCGCGGACGGCCTCCGGCGGGCCGAGCGGCCGGCCCGCGTCGTCCAGCGGCTGGAGCCGGCCGCCGGGGCCGTGCGGATCGGGCGCGAGGGCGGTCCTGGGTGCCACGGGGGCTGCTCCTCTCCGGCGCGCGGTCGGGCGTGCGGGGACGGGTACGGGGACGCGGGCCCGCGGACGGGCACGCCGCGGCCCGCGACCGACGGGCCCGCGCGTCGACGGTAACGGGTGGGTACGACAACGGGCGGCACCCAGGCCCCTGCCAGGGGCGGTAAAAGCACGTGGGCACGGCTGGGGACACGGCGTAGGGTTCGCGAAATGACCGTGAACCCGTTCTTCCAGGCCAGCCCGCTGGTCTACGAGCTCCCGCCGTTCGCCGAGATCCGCGAGGAGCACTACCTGCCCGCGTACGAGCGGGGGATGGCCGAGCAGCTGGCCGAGATCGCGGCGATCACCGCGGACCGGAGCCTGCCGACCTTCGAGAACACCCTGGTGGCCATGGAGCGCTCCGGGGAGCTGCTGCGCCGGGTCGACGCGGTGTTCCGCAACCAGTCCTCCTCGGACACCACCGACGTGCTGGACGAGGTGGAGGCGAAGGTGAGCCCGCTGCTCGCCGCCCACCACGACGCGATCCACCTGGACCTCGCGCTGTTCGCCCGGGTCGAGGCGCTGTACGAGGACCGCGCCGGGCTCGGCCTGGACCCGGAGTCGCTGCGCCTGCTGGAGCGCCGGTACACCGACTTCGTGCGCTCCGGAGCCCGGCTGGGCGCGGCCGAGCAGGCCCGGCTGCGCGAGCTGAACGCCGAACTCGCCGCGCTCGGCACCACGTTCCAGCAGAACGTGAACGCCGCCACCCGGGCCGCCGCGCTGGTCCTGGACTCCGCCGAGGAGCTGGCCGGGCTGTCCGAGGGCGCGATCGCCGGGGCCGCCGAGAACGCCCGGGTGCTGGGCCACGACGGCCGGTACGTGCTGAGCCTGAAGAACACCTCCGGCCAGCCCGAGCTGGCCCAGCTCACCGACCGCGCGGTGCGCGAACGGCTGCTGGCCGCCTCGCTCGGCCGGGGCGTCGAGGCCAACGGCCCGCTGGCGATCCGGATGGCCGGGCTGCGCGCCGAGCGGGCCGCACTGCTCGGGTACCCGAGCCACGCCGCGTACGTGGTGGCGGACGAGACGGCCGGCACCGTCGAGGCGGTCTCCTCGCTGCTGGCCCGGCTGGTGGAGCCGGCGGTGGCCAACGCCCGCCGGGAGGCCGCCGAGCTGGCCAGGGCCGCGGCCGCGGACGGCATCGCGGAGATCGCCGCGCACGACTGGGCGTACTACTCGGAGAAGGTCCGGCAGAGCTCCTACCAGGTGGACGCGGCCGTGCTGCGCCCGTACTTCGAGCTGGAGCGGGTGCTGCGGGACGGCGTGTTCTTCGCCGCGAACCTGGCGTACGGGGTGACCTTCACCGAGCGGCCGGAGCTGACGGCCCACCACCGGGACGCCCGGGTCTTCGAGGTGTTCGAGGAGGACGGCACCCCGCTGGGCCTGTTCATCGGCGACTTCCACGCCCGGGCGTCCAAGCGCGGCGGTGCCTGGATGGACGCGCTGGTGGCCCAGTCCGGGCTGACCGGGCAGCGTCCGGTGGTCCTGAACAACCTCAACATCCCGCGCCCGGCGCCCGGCGAGCCGGTGCTGATGGACTGGGACGAGGTGCGCACGCTGTTCCACGAGTTCGGGCACGCGCTGCACGGGCTGTTCTCGGACGTGTGCTACCCGCTGTTCTCCGGCACCTCGGTGCCCCGGGACTTCGTCGAGTTCCCCTCGCAGGTCAACGAGATGTGGATGGTCCGGCCGGAGGTGCTGGCCAACTACGCCCGCCACCACGCGACCGGGGAGCCGCTGCCGGCCGAGCTGGTCGAGCGGATGACGGCGGCCGAGGGCTTCGGGCAGGGCTTCCGGACGGTGGAGTACCTGGCGGCCACGCTGCTGGACTGGGCGTGGCACACCGTGCCGCGGGGCGAGGAGGTCGCGGACGCCGAGGAGTTCGAGGCGCGGGCGCTCGCCGCGGCCGGGATCGCGGTGGACGCGATCCCGCCGCGCTACCGGACGGCGTACTTCCAGCACATCTTCTCCAGCGGCTACAGCGCCGCGTACTACGCGTACATCTGGTCGGAGGTGCTGGACGCCGACACCGTGCAGTGGTTCGAGAACAACGGGCGCGCGGTGCGGGAGAGCGGCGAGCTGTTCCGGCGCGAGCTGCTGGCGCGCGGGTTCAGCCGGGACCCGCTGGAGTCCTTCCGCGCGGTGGTCGGCCGGGCGCCGGAGACCGGGCCGCTGCTGGCCCGCCGGGGGCTGGTCTGACCGTCGCGGTCGCGGTCACGGTTGTGCCGCGGTGACCGTGACCGTCACGGTTGTGCCCCGGCGGGTGTGCGGGAGCCGGACGCGGACGGTTCCCGCGCGCCCGCCCGTCGGCTGGTCGACCTCGACCCGGGCGCCGGCGGGGGAGACGGCGACCCGGGCCCCGTGCGGGAACGCGGCCGGGGGGAGCAGGAGTTCGCTGCCGCGCCCGGTGCCGTCGGCGCGCCAGCGGACGGTGGCGCCGTCGGTGCGGACGTCGGTGCGGACGTCCGTGCCCGCGACGGCCACCGGGTACGGGCCGAAGGCGGGTTCGTCGCCGGGGGCGGGGCGTCCGGCCGGGTCGAGCGCGCAGTAGCCGCCGTTGCCCCGGCACCAGTACCACATCGTCCAGCCCTCGGCGAAGCCGTCCATCGCGGCGGTCTGACGGCGGACCAGTTCGGTGTTGCCCGGGGTGCGGGAGTCCGGCGGGCCCCACTCGCCGACCAGGACGGGCAGGCGGTGGGCGGCCGGGTAGCCGGTGATCGCGGCGGTGTACCGCTCGACGAAGCCGTCGGCGGGGTTCCAGTCGGCGCCGCCCTCGACCGCGGTGTCGTAGAAGTGCGGCGCGTAGCCGAGCCGGGCCGCGCCGGGGCGGGGGTCGGCGAAGCCGGGCAGGCTGGTGGGCACGCCCTGGCCGACCAGCACGGTCGGCTCGACGAACAGCCAGGCGCGGGAGTCGGCCCGGCGCACGGCGGCGATCAGGCGGCGGTACATGTCGGCCAGCCGGCCCTGCTCCAGGGCGGAGGCGGCGGCGGCCAGCACGGCCGGGTCGCTCGGATCGCCGTCCACCGGGCCGAACGGCTCGTTGAACAGGTCGTAGCCCAGCAGCGAGCGGTGGCCGCGCAGTTCGCGGGCGAGCCGGGTGTAGAAGTCGGCCTGCCAGGCGCGCAGGTCGGGGTCGTCGTAGAGGTGGCGGAACGCGGCCTGGACGGCGGGCTGGAAGTAGCCGGCGAACCAGTCGTCCGGGTCCGGCGTGAACGGCAGGCCGTCGTCCCGGGTGGCCCAGACGGGGACGCCGTTGGTGCCGCCGCCGAACGCCGGTCCGTAGACGTCCTGGTGGAAGTCGACCAGGACCAGCAGGCCCAGCCGGTCGGCCCGGTCGAGGAGGCGCTGGACGCGGTGCAGCTCGGTGGGGTCGAGGCGGCCGCGCCGGGGTTCCAGCCTGGTCCAGGAGACCGGCAGCCGGACCAGGGTGAAGCCCTGGGCGGCGACGGAGTCGAGGTCGGCCGGGGTGGCCTCGGCGTACTTGTCGAGGTTGAAGCCGCGCAGGAGGAGCCGGCGGCCCTGGGCGTCGGTGAGGGCGGTGCGGCCGTCGGCGGCGGTGGCCGTTCCGGTGGGGAAGCGGTCCGGGGGGCCGTCGTGGGCCGAGGCCGGGACGGTGGTGAGGGCGGCGGTGGCGGCGAGCAGCAGGGCGACGGCGGTGCGGCGCAGGCGCATCGGGGACCTCGCACGGCGGGGGGTGGGGGTGGGGCCCGATGATGCCCGGACTGCCGGGCGCAGCACAAGAGTTCAGTCTACGGAGGGTTCAGTCCGCGGCCGGTTCGGGCGCGGTCGGCAGGACGGCGGTCGGCCGGTCCGCGGCGGCGGCCAGCCGGCCCCAGAGCAGGTCGGCCAGCGCCTGCACCATCCGGGCCCGCGAGCAGGGTCTGGTCTCCAACCACCAGTCCCCGGCGGCCAGCACCATGCCGGTGATGCCCCGGCCCCAGGCCTCGGCGAGCAGGTCGCGGTCGGCGCCGAGGTCGACCTGGCTCTGCACGGCCCGGGTGATCTCCTCGGCGATCTGCCGGAGCGCGGGGGCGAGCGCGTTGCCGGCGCCGCTCGGGTCGCCCGGCTCGGGGTGGGTGAGCAGCCGGTAGACCTGGGGGCGGGCCTCGATGCCGGCGAGGTAGGTGTCCAGGACGTGCTCGACCCGGTCGCGGCGCTCCAGCGGCTCGGCGAGGGCGGCCCGGACGGCGGCCAGCAGTCCGCCGGTGTGGCGCTCGGTCAGGGCTCTGATCAGGCCGTTCCGGTCGCCGAAGTGGCGATAGAGGATCGGCTTGGTGATGCCGGCCTCGGCGGCGATGGCGTTCATGCTGGCGCCCGGCCCCTCGCGTTGGACGACCCGGTCGGCGGCGTTGAGCAGTTGCTCGCGGCGGGGCTCTCGGGACATGCGCTGCTCCTCGGAGTTGGGGTCCGTCCGGGCGTTGACACCGGTTACCAATCAGTAGCAGACTCCGACGATGTTACCCGTGGTAACACCCCGGTCGGCCGCACACGTCTTCGGAGGCAAGCCCCATGAGCAGCACGTTCTCGCTGGACCCGGGTGCGGACCAGCTCGCCGTACGCGACTGGCTGCACGGCTTCGCCGCCGACGTGATGCGCCCCGCCGCGGCCGAGTGGGACGAGCGCGAGGAGACCCCCTGGCCGGTCATCCAGGAGGCCGCCAAACTCGGCATCTACTCGCTGGACTTCTACGCCCAGCAGTACTTCGACCCCTCCGGCGTCGGCATCCCGATCGCCATGGAGGAGCTGTTCTGGGGCGACGCGGGCATCGGGCTGTCCATCGTCGGCACCACCCTGGCCGCCGTCGCGGTGCTGGCCAACGGCACCGACGAGCAGATCGGCACCTGGACCCCGCAGATGTTCGGCACCCCGGAGGACGTCAAGGTGGCCGCCTTCTGCTCCTCCGAGCCGGACGCCGGCTCCGACGTCTCGGCGCTGCGCACCCGGGCGGTGTACGACGCGGCCAAGGACGAGTGGGTGCTCACCGGCACCAAGACCTGGGCCACCAACGGCGGGATCGCCGCCGTCCACGTGGTGGTCGCCACCGTCGACCCGGAGCTCGGCGCCAAGGGCCAGGCCTCCTTCGTCGTCCCGCCGGGCACCCCGGGGCTGAGCCAGGGGCAGAAGTTCAAGAAGCACGGCATCCGCGCCTCGCACACCGCCGAGGTGGTGCTGGACGGCGTCCGGGTCCCCGGCAGCTGCCTGCTCGGCGGCAAGGAGAAGCTGGACGAGCGCCTCGCCCGGGCCCGCGAGGGCGTCAAGCGCCCCGGCGGCCGGGGCAACGCGGCGATGGCCACCTTCGAGGCCTCCCGCCCGGCCGTCGGCGCGCAGGCGATCGGCATCGCCCGGGCCGCGTACGAGGTGGCGCTGGACTACGCGAGGACCCGGGAGCAGTTCGGCCGGCCGATCATCGACAACCAGGGCGTGGCCTTCCAGCTCGCCGACATGAGGACCCGGATCGACGCGGCCCGGCTGCTGGTCTGGCGGGCCTCCTGGATGGCGGTCAACAACCAGCCGTTCACGGCGGCCGAGGGCTCGATGTCCAAGCTGTACGCGGGCGAGACCGCCAAGTACGTGACCGCGCAGGCGATGCAGATCCTCGGCGGGAACGGCTTCACCCGGGAGTACCCGGTGGAGCGGATGCACCGGGACAGCGCGATCTACTCGATCTTCGAGGGGACCAGCGAGATCCAGCGGCTGGTGATCGCCCGGGCGATCTCGGGGGTGCCGATCCGCTGACCGGGCGCCGTGCTCGCCGCGGCCGCCCCGGTCGCCCTGGCCGTCCCGGCCGGTGGGCCGCCCGTCAGCGCGCGGCCCGTCAGCGCGCGGCCCAGAAGGTGAGGCCGGCGGCGAGCGCGCCCACCACCGCGCCGACGGCCGTCTGGGCGGCGGTGTGGTCCCGCAGCACCACCCGGGACCACCCGATCAGCGGGACCAGCGCGCCGAGCAGCAGCCAGAGCGGCCCGAGCGCGATGGCGAGGCAGACCACCGCGCCGGTGGCGACGGCGGTGTGCACGGAGACCTTCCACCAGGCGGTGATCACCAGGATCGGGACCAGCGAGGCGAACATCGCCAGCACCAGCGCGGTCAGGTCGGCCGGAGCGTCCAGTCCGATCATCACCGCGAAGCTGAGTAGCACCGAGCCCATGATGAGCGGGAAGAGGGTCAGCCGGCGCTGCCGTCGGCCGACGTGACGGTCCGCCACGGTGCCCTTGCGCATGCCGTGGCCGATGATCAGGGTCGGGACGACGGCGGCGAACAGGGCGGCGAACAGCGCCCAGCCGATGCCCGGCCAGCCGTAGCGGAGGCCGCCCAGCAGCGGGAGCAGCACGAGGATCACGTTCTTCGGCTCCAGGCCGTCGGTGATCCGGCGGGCCAGGGCCGTCCGGCGGGTGGGGGCGGGCGGGGCGGGCACGGCCTCGGCCTCGGTCGTCATCGGGGTGGGTGCTCCGGGGCGGGAAGGGGTGGACGGGTTCTGGTCGGATGATCGTACGTGGGCTGGTGCGACCCCTTCCGCCGGGCCGGGCCCCTGCCGGGCCGGGCCCCTGCCGGGCCCGCACCGTTCCCGCTCGGAAGCGTTCCCGTTCAGAACCGGGCGGGGCGGCCCTCCAGGAAGGCGGCCAGGCCCTCGCGGACGTCCGATCCCTCCCGGGCGCGGAGCAGCCAGGGGGCCAGGACCTCGTCGGCCCGCTCGGGCGGGGCGTCCAGGACGGCCTTCGCCGCGCCGACGGTCCGGGCGGAGCGAAGGGTCAGCAGCCGGGCGAAGTCCAGTGCGGCGGCGTCCAGTTCGGCGTCCGGCAGGACGCGTTCGGCCAGGCCGAGCGGCAGCGCGTCCCGGCCGGCCACCAACTCGCCGGAGAACAGCAGGTACTTGGCCCGGGCCGGGCCGATCAGCCGGGCCAGCCGTACGGTCGGCACCGCCGGGTAGACCACGCCGAGCTTGGCCGGGGTGATCCCGAGCCGGGCGTCCTCGGCGACGAACCGCAGGTCGCAGGCGACGGCCAGCTGGCAGCCGCCGCCGACGCAGGCGCCGTGCACGACGGCGAGGGTCGGGTGCGGGAAGGCCGCCAGCGCCTCCTCGGCGGCGACGTTGGTCGCGTGGTAGGCCTCCGCGCGGTCCGGATCGCCGTACACCTCGGAGAGTTCGGCGATGTCCGCGCCCGCGCTGAAGGTGTTGCCGGCGCCGGTGAGCAGCAGGACGCGCACGCCCGGGTGGCCGGCCAGCTGATCCAGCACCTTGGGCAGCGCCTGCCAGATCGCGAGGGTCACCGCGTTGCGGCGGTGCGGGCGGGCGAACTCCAGGACGGCGACGCCGTCCTGGCCGACGTACGCGTTGAGGCCCTCGGCCCGCGCGGGCAGGGCGGAGCGGTCCCGCGTGAGCAGCGGCTGGTCCATGCGCACCTCCGGGTCGGTCGTGGTGCGCCAACTCTCTCAGGCGGCGCGGGTGCAGTAGTCGCCGAGGCCGTGTTCGAGCAGGGCGAAGGCCCGGCGGGCCTCCTCCAGGACGGCGGGCAGGGCGTCGGCGGCGCGCTCGCCGGCCAGCATCCGCCGGTGGTTGGCGGCGATCAGCGCGACCCGGACGGCGAGCAGCTGGGCGGTGGCGACCCGGGCGGTCAGCTCGTCGTGGGCCGGGTCCTGGGCGAGCAGTTCGGCGGAGAGCGCGGCGTGCGCCAGCCGGTCGAAGCCGTGGGTGGCGCGGGCGGTCAGCGCGGGGGTGCGGTGGATCAGCCGGACCACGTCGAGCACGATCCGGTCGTCGTTCAGTCCGGCGGCCGGGTCGAAGCGCTCCAGTGCGGCGAGGAACTGCTCGCGCAGCGCCGTCACCGCCGAGGTGCCCGGGGCGCGGTCGCGCACCGCCTGGGCCGGCTCGTCGAGGTGCTGCTCCATCGGGCCCATGACCAGGTCTTCCTTGGTGGGGAAGTAGTTGAAGACGGTCATCTTGGACACCTCGGCGGCGGCGGCGATCTCCGCGACCGAGACCTGGTCGAAGCCGCGTTCGGTGAACAGCGCGACGGCCGTGCGGAAGATCCGCATGCCGGTCTGGAACTTCTTGCGCTCGCGCAGCGGGAGGGCGTCGAGGTCGACGTCGGGGCCGAAGTCCTGTGCGGGTCGCATCGCCATGGGGGAACTGTACCAGGCTCAAATGTTGACTCGGAAGAAAGATTGGTCGGGATGAAGAATTGACCGGGTCAAAAAACGCTGCCATGGTGAGGGCGTGCCGCCGGCCGCCCCGGCCCCGGTGCGAACCCGACGGACCCTGGGGGGACTCGACCATGGCCACCACCGCCGCTGCCGCTCTACCTGCCGCCGCATCCGCGCCGCCGGATGCCGCGCTGATGACCACGGCCCAGCGCAAGCTGGGCATGCTGCTCTGCCTGGTCACGATCGTGCTGGCGGTGCTCGACATGAACATCGTGTCGGCCGCCACCGTGCCGATCGTCCGCGACCTCGACCCCGTCCACGGCGTGGACCGGCTGCCCTGGCTGGTCAGCGCGTTCGCGCTGGCCGCCACCGCGCTGCTGCCGCTGTACGGCAGGCTCTGCGACGTGTACGGCGCCAAACGCGTGCTGCTCGGGGCCATCGGGACCTTCCTGCTCGGCTCGGCGCTCTGCGGGGCGGCGCGGTCGATGGACCAGCTGATCGCCTTCCGGGCGGTGCAGGGCATCGGCGGCGGCGGGCTGATGAGCGTCACGATGGTGGTCATCGCCCAGTTCAAGGACCCGGAGGAGCGCGGCGGCGCCAAGGGCGGGGCGATGGGCGGGATCGTCGCGGGCCTCGGCATGGCGGTCGGCCCGCTGATCGGCGCGCTGTTCACCGACCACCTCGGCTGGCGCTGGATCTTCTACGTCAACCTGCCGCTCGGCCTGCTGGTGCTGGTCGGCGTCGCCCTGGTGGTCAAGCTGCCCCCGGCGACCGGCCGCCGGAGCCTGGACTTCGTCGGCGCGGCCCTCGCGGCGGCCTTCGCGACCGGGCTGCTGCTGGTCACCGAGTGGGGCGGCAAGGACCACGCCTGGACCTCCCCGGTGATCCTCGGGCTCGCCGCCGCCACCCTGGCCGCGTTCGGCCTCTTCCTGTGGCGGCAGGCCACCGCCGCCGAGCCGGTGCTGCCGCTGTCGCTGTTCCGGATCCGCGCGGTGCGGCTGGGCTTCGCGATCCAGGGGCTGGTCGGGATGGGCATGGTCGGCTCGATCATGTACGTGATGCTCTACCTGCAGATCGCCCGGGGCGTCGCCCCGACCTCGGCCAGCCTCTACCTGGTCCCGATGGCGGCCGGGATGACGGCGGCCGGCCTGCTGGTCGGCCGGCTGACCGGGCGCGGCCACCCGCCCCGGACCTTCCTGGCGGCCGGCGCGGCCTGCGCCACGCTCGCCCTCGCCCTGCTCGGCCTCAGCGGGCCGGACACCGGGCTGTGGGCCGTGCTGGCCGAACTCGCCCTGCTGGGTTGCGGGCTGGGGCAGCTGATCGGCCAGCTGGTCACGGTGGTGCAGGAGACCGCGCCCCGGCACCAGCTGGGGGTGGCGACCACCGGGATCCGGTTCTTCCAGAGCCTCGGCAGCGCGCTCGGCGCGGCGCTCTTCGGCACCGTGCTGACCCGGGTCTTCGAGGCGGGCGAGCCGGGGCGGCCGCTCGGCGCGGTCCGGGCGCTGACCGGGGCGGCGCGCGAGCACGCGGTGCGCAGCTTCACGGACGCGGTGGACGTGGTCTTCCTGTCGGCGGGCGGGGTGCTGGCGCTGGCGCTGGTGTGCGTGCTGCGGCTGCGGCCGGCCGACCTGGCGGGGCCGGCCGAGCTGTCGGGTCCGGCCGGGGCGGCGGGCCCGACCGGGGCGGCGAGGGTGGCGTCGGCCGCCTGACGGGTCGGCGGCCGACGGGCCGGTGGGCCGCTGGGC
>NZ_JBHVET010000223.1:0-11315 GCF_042802135.1 Kitasatospora sp. NPDC057512 | reverse complement strand
GTGCCCCGGAAGGGGGCCGGCCCGGCGGCGCGGGGGTTGCTGGATCAGTCCAGGGAGTCGACGAGGGCGAAGAGCTCGTCGTCGGAGGCGGCGTCGAGGTCGCTGTCGTCCCCGGCCAGGCGGGCCGCGGCGGCGTCCGGGCCGTCCAGGCGGTCGAGCAGGGCCCGCAGGCGCGGCGACAGGCCGTCGAGCGCGTGGCCGTCCGCCAGCCGCCGCTCCAGGGCGGCCTCCAGCCGGTCCAGCTCGGCGAGGACCGGCTCCTCCCGCGGCGCGCCCTCCCGGGGCAGCCGCCCGTCGAGGAAGCCGGCCAGCGCGGCCGGGGTCGGGTAGTCGAACACCAGGGTGGCCGGCAGCCGCAGCCCGGTCGCCTCGTGCAGTCGGCTGCGCAGCTCCACGGCGGTCAGCGAGTCGAAGCCGATCTCCTTGAACGCCCGGGTGGCCTGGACGGACTCCGCCGAGGCGTGTCCGAGCACGTCCGCGACCTGGGTGCGCACCAGGTCGAGCAGGGCCCGGGTCCGGTGCTCCCCGGTGAGGCCGGCGATCCGGCGGGCCGGGTCCTGGCCGTCGCCGGTCTCGGCGGCCCGCCGGCCGGGGGCGCGGACCAGGCCGCGCAGCATCGGCGGCACCTCCCCGCCCCGGAAGGCGGCCGGGTTCAGCCGGACCGCGACGGCCAGCGGGTCGGCGCCGCACCGGGCGGCGTCGAACAGCTCCAGGCCCTGCTCCGCCTGGAGCGGCGCCATCCCGCCGCGGGCCAGCCGGCCGAGGTCGGCCCTGCCGAGCCCGCCCGCCATGCCGGCGTGCGCCGGGTCGTCGAGCAGCCACGGGCCCCAGGCGATCGCGGTGCCCGGCAGGCCGTCGGCGCGGCGGCTGCGGGCGAGCGCGTCCAGGAAGGTGTTGGCGGCGGCGTAGCCGGCCTGTCCGGCGGCGCCGAGCACCCCGGCGACCGAGGAGAACAGGACGAAGGCGTCCAGGTCCCGGCCGGCCGTCAGCTCGTGCAGGTTGACCGCGCCGTCCACCTTGGGGCGCAGGACGGCGGCGACCCGCTCGGGGGTGAGCGCGTCGAGCACGCCGTCGTCGAGCACACCGGCGGTGTGCACCACGGCGGTGACGTCGTGCGCGGCGAGCAGCGCCGCCAGGGCCGTCCGGTCGGCCGCGTCGCAGGCGGCGAGGGTGACCTCGGCGCCGAGCGCGGTGAGTGCGGAGGCGAGGTCGTCGGCGCCGGGGGCGTCGGGGCCGCTGCGGCTGGTGAGCAGCAGGCGGCGGACGCCGTGCGCGGTGACCAGGTGGCGGGCGACCAGCCGGCCGAGCGCACCGGTGGCTCCGGTGACCAGGACCGTGCCGTCCGGGCGCAGGGCCGGGGCGGCGGCTTCGCCGGTCGCGTCGGCACCGGCGCCGGCCCGGGCCAGCCGGGGTGCGGACACCGTGCCCCGGCGGACGACCAGCTGGGGCTCGTCGGTGGCCAGCGCGGCGGGCAGGACGGCGGCGGAGGCCTCGTCCCCGTCCAGGTCGACCAGGACGAACCGGCCGGGGTGCTCGGCCTGGGCCGAGCGGACCAGGCCCCAGAGCGGGGCGTGCACGAGGTCCCGGAGGTCGGCCCCGGCCGCGTGCCGGGTGACGAACACCAGCCGGGAGTCGGCGAACCGCTGGTCGGCGAGCCACTCCTGGAGGAGGGTCAGGGCCCGGCCGGTGGCGGCGCGCACCCGCTCGGCGAGCGGGCCCTCGCCCTCGGCCAGGGCCGGCCAGGGGACCAGGACGGTGTGCGGGGCGGCCGCGTCGAAGGCGGCCAGGTGCGGCCGGCCCGGCAGGCCGAAGGCCGGCTCGCCGAGCACGGCCCAGTCGGCCGTGGCGGGGGCCGCCGGGAGCCGCAGCTCGGCCGGCTCGACCCGGTAGAGCGCGTCCCGGCCGCCCGTGCCTGCCCCGGTGATCGCCTCCGGCGAGACCGGGCGCATCACCAGGGACTCCACCGAGGCGACCGGCGCACCGGTGGCGTCGGCGATGGCGAAGGCCACCCCGCCGGCGCGGGCCGGGGTGAGCCGGGCCCGGACGGCGGCGGCGCCGGAGGCGTACAGCTCGACGCCCGTCCAGGCGAAGGGCAGCCGGCCGTGCGGGGCCTCGTCGGTGGAGATCCGCTCCAGCAGGGTGGAGGCGGCCATCGCCTGGAGCACCGCGTCGAACATGCCGGGGTGGATGCCGAACCGGGCGGCCGCCGTACGGCCCTCCTCGGGCAGCGCGACCTCGGCGAAGACCTCGTCCCCGCGCCGCCAGAGCGCCGTCAGGCCGGCGAACAGCGGCCCGTAGGCGAAGCCGGTCTCGGTGGCCCGCCGGTAGAAGCCGGTCAGGTCGACCTGTTCCGCGCCGGCCGGCGGCCAGGCCCGGAGGTCGAAGCCCGGGGCGGCGGCGCCGGTGCCGAGCACGGCGTCGGCGTGGTGGGTCCACTCGCCCTCGGGGGCGTCCTCCGGCCGCGAGTGCACGGCCAGCGGGCGCCGGCCGGCGGCGTCGGCCGGGCCGACCCGCAGCTGGAGCAGCACGCTGCCGGTGCGCGGCAGGACCAGCGGCGCGAGGTGGGTGATCTCCTCGACCCGGTCGCAGCCCACCTGCTCGGCGGCGTGCAGGGCCAGTTCGGCGTAGGCGACGCCGGGGACGACGGTGCGGCCCATCACCCCGTGCTCGGCGATCCACGGGTGGGTCCGCTCGGAGAGCGAACCGGTGAACAGGAAGCCCGTGCCGTCGGCCAGTTCGGCCATGGCGCCGAGCATCGGGTGCTCCGGCGAGCCGAGTCCGGCCCCGGCCAGGCCGACCGGGCCCCCGGCGTCCTCCAGCCAGTACCGCTCGCGCTGGAAGGCGTAGGTGGGCAGCTCGGTCCGGCGGGCGCCGGGCAGCAGCCGCGACCAGTCGACCGCGGCGCCGCGCAGCCGCAGCGCGGCCAGCGCCTCGACCAGCGACTGCTCCTCAGGCCGGTCCCGGCGCTGGGCGGCGATCAGCGCGAACCCGGAGCCGGGCAGGCTCTCCCGGCCGGCCGCGGTGAGCACCGCGTCCGGGCCCAGCTCCAGGAAGGTGGTGACGCCCCGGTCGGCGAGCGCGAGCAGCGTGTCGTGGAAGCGGACGGCCTCGCGGACGTGCCGCACCCAGTACTCGGGGTCGGTGACCTCGGCCGGCAGCGGGATCCGCGGCTGGTGGTAGGTCAGCGACCCGGCGACGGCGCGGAACTCCGCCAGCATCGGGTCCATCAGCGGCGAGTGGAAGGCGTGGCTGACCCGCAGCCGCCTGGTGCTGCGCCCGCGCTCGGCGAGCACGGCGGCGACGGCCAGCACCGGCTCCTCCGGCCCGGCGATCACCACGGCCTCGGGGCCGTTGACCGCGGCCAGCGAGACCTGCCCGGTGAGCAGCGGCCGGACCTCCTCCTCGGTGGCGCGGACCGCCACCATCGCACCGCCGGAGGGAAGTCGCTCCATCAGCCGGCCGCGGGCGGCGACCAGGCGGGCGGCGTCGGCCAGCGACAGCACCCCGGCGACGTGGGCCGCGGCCAGTTCGCCGACCGAGTGGCCGGTGACGAAGTCCGGTGTCAGGCCGAAGGATTCGACCAGGCGGTAGAGGGCGACCTCGACGGCGAACAGGGCGGGCTGGGTCCAGCCGGTCCGGTCGAGCAGCTCGCCCTGCTGGAACACCACCTCGCGCAGCGGCCGCTCCAGGTGCTGGTCCAGCTCGGCGCAGACGGCGTCGAAGGCGTCCGCGAACTCCGGGTAGGTCTCGTACAACTCCCGGCCCATGCCGGGGCGTTGGGCGCCCTGGCCGGTGAAGAGGAAGGCGGTCCTGCCGGTCGCGGCGGTGCCGCGCAGGCCGCGGCCCGCGGCCAGGGCCGCCAGGCCGGCCAGCAGGCCCTCCCGGTCCCGGGCGACCACCGCGCCGCGGTGCGGCAGCGCCGCCCGGGCGGTGGTCAGCGAGTGGGCGAGGTCCGGCAGGACGGCCTCCGGGCGCTCGGCCAGGAAGGCGGCCAGCCGCTCGGCCTGGGCGGCCAGCGCCTGCTCGGAGCGGGCCGACAGCAGGAACGGCAGGGCGCCGTGCCCGGTCGGCGCGGCCGGCGGGGGCTGCTCCTCGGGGGCCTGCTCGACGATGACGTGGGCGTTGGTGCCGCTGATCCCGAAGGAGGAGACGCCGGCCCGGCGTGGGCGGCCGGTCTCGGGCCACTCCCGCTCCTCGGTGAGCAGCTCGACCGATCCGGCCGTCCAGTCGACGTGCGGGGTGGGCTCGTCCACGTGCAGGGTGCGGGGGAGCACCCCGTGGCGCATCGCCAGCACCATCTTGATGATGCCGCCGACCCCTGCGGCCGCCTGGGCGTGCCCGAGGTTGGACTTCAACGAGCCGAGCTGGAGCGGCAGTTCGCGGTCCTGGCCGTAGGTGGTGAGCAGGGCGTTGGCCTCGATCGGGTCGCCGAGCCGGGTGCCGGTGCCGTGCGCCTCGACGGCGTCCACGTCGGCCGGCGCCAGGCTCGCGGCGGCCAGCGCCTCGCGGATGACGCGTTCCTGGGCGGGGCCGTTGGGGGCGGTGAGGCCGTTGGAGGCGCCGTCCTGGTTGATCGCGGTGGCCCGGACGACCGCCAGCACCGGGTGCCCGTTGCGGCGGGCGTCCGACAGGCGCTCGACCAGCAGCACACCCACGCCCTCGGCGAAGCCCGTACCGTCGGCGGAGGCGGCGAAGGCCTTGCAGCGGCCGTCCGCCGACATGCCGCCCTGGCGGTCGAACTCGGCGAACAGGCCGGGCGTCGACATCACGGCCACGCCACCGGCCAGCGCCAGGTCGCACTCGCCGCGGCGCAGCGCGGCCGCCGCCAGGTGCAGGGCCACCAGGGAGGAGGAGCAGGCGGTGTCCACGGTGATCGCCGGGCCCTCCAGCCCGAAGGTGTACGCCACCCGGCCGGAGATCACGCTGGCCGCGCTGCCGTTGCCCAGGTAGCCCTCGACCTCGCCGGGGACGCGGCGCAGCCGCGAGGCGTAGTCCTGACCGCTGGTGCCCGTGAACACGCCGACCCGGGTGCCGTGCACCGAGGCCGGGTCGATGCCCGCCCGCTCGAAGGTCTCCCAGGAGGTCTCCAGCAGCAGCCGCTGCTGCGGGTCCATGGCGAGGGCCTCGCGCGGGCTGATGCCGAAGAAGGCCGCGTCGAACTCGGCCGCGTCGTACAGGAACCCGCCCTGGCCGCCGGGCTCCCAGCCGCGGTCGGCCGGGAAGCCGCTCAGCGCGTCGCCGCCGGCCCGCAACAGCCGCCACAGGTCCTCGGGCGAGCCGACCCCGCCGGGGTAGCGGCAGCCCATCGCGACGATCGCGATGGTGTCCTGGTCGCCGTCCCGGGCCGTCGTGCCGCTGGCCGTGGCCGGGCCCGCGGTCGCCGGGGCCTGCTCGTCGAGCAGCCGGGCGCGCAGGTGGCGGCCGAGCGCGGTCGGGCTCGGGTGGTCGAAGACCAGGGTGGCGGGCAGGCGCAGCCCGGTCGCGGTGCTGAGCCGGTTGCGCAGCTCCACCGCCGTCAGCGAGTCGAAGCCGAGGTCCTTGAACGCGCGGTCCGCGTCGATCGCCTCCGCCGAGCCGTGCCCGAGCACCGAGGCCGCGTGGCCGCGGACCAGGTCCAGCAGCAGCTCCGTACGGTCCGCCTCGGGGAGGGCGGCCAGCCTGCGGGTCAGCGCCGAACCGCTCGGCCCGGACACCGCCTCGGCCCTGCGCCGGGCCGGGGCCCGGAGCAGGCCGCGCAGCAGCGCCGGAACGGGGCCCCGGCCGCGCCGGGCGGACAGGTCGAGGTCGGCGGGCAGCAGCAGCGGCTCGTCCAGCAGGGCGGCCGCGTCGTACAGGGCCATGCCGAGCTCCGAGCCGAGCGGGGTCATGCCGCCCTCGCTCATCCGCTCGACGTCCCGGGCGTCCAGGTGCCCGGTCATGCTGCTGCGCTGCTCCCACAGGCCCCAGGCGAGCGAGGAGCCGGCCAGGCCGCGGGCCCGGCGGTGCTGGGCGAGCGCGTCCAGGAAGGTGTTGGCGGCGGCGTAGCCGCCCTGGCCCGCGCCGCCGAGCACACCGGCGGCGGAGGAGAACAGGACGAAGCAGGCCAGGTCCCGGTCGAGCGTCAGCTCGTGCAGGTTGAGCGCGCCGTCGACCTTGGGCCGCAGCACCGCGTCGATCCGCTCCGGGGTGAGCGAGCCGATCACGCCGTCGTCCAGCACCCCGGCGGTGTGCACCACGCCGGTGAGCGGGTGCGCGGCGGGGATCTCCGCGAGGACGGCGGCGAGCCGGTCGCGGTCGGCGGCGTCGCAGGCGGCGAGGGTCACGGTGGCGCCGAGGGCGCGGAGTTCGGCGGTGAGGTCGGCCGCGCCGGGGGCGTCGGCGCCGGTCCGGCTGGTGAGCAGCAGGTGGCGGACGCCGTGCTCGGTGACCAGGTGGCGGGCGAGCAGGGAGCCGAGGGTGCCGGTGCCGCCGGTGATCAGCAGGGTGCCGTCCGGGTCGAGGGCGGGCGGCACGGTCAGCACGACCTTGCCGGTGTGCCGGGCCTGGCTGACGTACCGGAAGGCGTCGACCGAGCGGCGGACGTCCCAGGTGGTGATCGGCAGCGGCCGCAGCACGCCGGCCTCGAACAGGTCGACCAGCTCGGCGAGCATCCCGGCGATCCGCTCCGGGCCGGCCTCGAACAGCTCGAAGGCGCGGTAGGCGACGCCGGGGTGCCGGGCGGCGACCTCCTCGGCGTCCCGGATGTCGGTCTTGCCCATCTCGACGAACCGGCCGCCGCGGGGCAGCAGGTCGAGCGAGGTGTCGACGAACTCCCCGGCCAGCGCGTTGAGCACGACGTCCACGCCGCGGCCGCCGGTGGCCGCCAGGAACTCGCGGCCGAAGTCCAGCGTGCGGGAGCCGGCCAGGTGGGCGTCGTCCAGGCCGAGCGGCCGCAGCGCGTCCCACTTGCCGGGGCTCGCGGTGCCGTACACCTCGGCGCCCAGGTGGCGGGCGAGTTGGACGGCGGCCATGCCCACGCCGCCGGCGGCGGCGTGCACCAGGACGGACTCGCCGGGGCGCAGCACGGCCAGGTCCTTCAGCGCGTAGTAGGCGGTGAGGAAGACGATCGGGGTGGACGCGGCCTCGGTGAAGTCCCAGCCCCGGGGGATGCGGACCAGCAGCCGGTGGTCGGTGACCGCGGTGGTGCCGAAGGACCCGGCGAACATGCCCATCACCCGGTCGCCGGGGGCGAGTCCGGTGACGTCCTCGGCGACCTCCAGGACGACGCCGGCGCCCTCGTTGCCGAGCAGGCCGGCCTGGCCCGGGTACATGCCGAGCGCGTTGAGCACGTCGCGGAAGTTGAGGCCGCCGGCGCGCAGGGCGACCCGGACGTGGCCGGGGGCGAGCGGCTCCAGGGTGTCCGGGCAGGCGGTCAGCACGAGGTTGTCCAGGGTGCCGCGCCCGGTGGTGTCCAGCCGCCAGGGCGAGCCGGCGGGCGGGGTGAGCGCGCCGGAGGAGGCCGCGCGGGCCAGCCGGGCGGCCAGCACCGTCCCCTCGCGCAGGGCGAGTTGGGGCTCGCCGGTGGCGAGGGCGGCGGGCAGCGCGGCGGCCGAGGCGGCGGTGCCGTCCAGGTCGACCAGGACGATCCGGTCCGGGTTCTCGGACTGGGCGGAGCGGACCAGGCCCCACAGCGGGGCGCAGGCCAGCGCGGTGACGGCCTCGCCGGGGTGGGCGGCGACCGCGCCGCCGGTGGCCAGGACCAGCCGGGACGCCGCGAAGCGGTCCTCGGACAGCCAGGCCTTCAGCAGCTCCAGCACCCGGTGGGTGACGGCCCGGGCCTGCTCGGCGGTGCCGCCGTCGGCCGGTGCCTCGACCGGGACCAGGACGACGGCCGGCACCTCGGCGGGCAGCGCGTCCAGGTCGTCGGTCCGGTACGGCTCGACGGTGTCCTCGGGCAGCGGGACGGCGGTCCAGTCGATCCGGAACAGCGCGTCGGGGGTGGCGGGCCGGGCGGCCGCGCCGACGGCGCCGATCGGGCGCAGCACGAAGGAGTCGGCGGTCGCCACCGGGGCGCCGGCCTGGTCGGCGACCAGCAGCGAGACGCTGTCCCGGCCGGTGCGGCTGAGCCGCACGCGCAGCTCGGCCGCACCGGAGGCGTGCAGGGTCACCCCGCTCCAGGCGAACGGCAGCAGGTTCAGGCCCTCGTCGCCGTCCACGGCGCAGCCCAGCGCGTGCAGGGCGGCGTCCAGCAGCGCCGGGTGCAGTCCGAAGCGCTCGGCCCGGGTCCGCTGCTCCTCGGGCAGTCGGACCTCGGCGTAGATGTCGTCGCCGTCCAGCCAGGCCGCCCGCAGACCGCGGAAGGCCGGGCCGTAGCCGAGACCGCCCGCGGCCAGCCGCTCGTAGTAGCCGTCCAGGTCGACGGCGGTGGCGCCGGCCGGGGGCCAGGCCGTCAGGTCCTCGGCGGCGGCCGGCGCGGCGGCCTGGGCGAGCCAGCCGCTGGCGTGCCGGACCCAGGGCGCGTCCAGCGGCGCGTCCTCCCGGAGGGAGTGGACGGTGACCTCGCGCCGGCCGCTCTCGTCGGCCGGGCCGACCCGCACCTGGAGGGCGATCCCGCCGCTCTCCGGGAGCACCAGCGGGCTCTCCAGGGCGAGTTCGTCGACCCGGTCGCAGCCGGCCTGGTCGCCCGCGTGGACGAGCAGGTCGAGGAAGGCGGTGCCCGGCAGCAGGACCGAGCCGAGCACGGCGTGGTCGGCCAGCCAGGGGTGGGTGCGCAGCGAGAGCCGGCCGGTGAGCAGCAGGCCGTCGCCGTCGGCGAGGGTGAGCGAGGCGCCGAGCAGCGGGTGGTCGGCGGAGCCGAGGCCGAGGTCGACGGCGTCCCCGTTGGAGGCGGTGGTCTCCAGCCAGTACCGCTCGTGCTGGAAGGGATAGGTGGGCAGGTCGGTCCGCCGCGCGCCGGGGAAGACGGCCGGCCAGTCGACCGTACGCCCCCGGACGTGCAGGGCGGCGAGCGCCGAGCGGAACCGGGCGGGGCCGCCGTGGTCGCGGCGCAGGGTGCCGGCCGCGACGGCGGTGGCCTCGGCGGCGTCCAGGGTGTCCTGCACGGCGGAGGCGAGCACCGGGTGCGGGCTGACCTCGACGAAGAAGGCGTGGCCGTCGGCGGCGAGGGCGCGGACGGCCTCCTCCAGCCGGACGGTCCGGCGCAGGTTGCGGTACCAGTACGCGGCGTCCAGCCGGACGGTGTCCAGCCAGGCGTCGTCCACGGTCGAGTAGAACGGCACCTCGGAGGTCCGGGGGGCGACGGGGGCGAGCAGGGTGAGCAGCTCGTCCTGGATCCGCTCGACGTGGGCCGAGTGCGAGGCGTAGTCGACGGGGACGCGGCGGGCGTGGACGCCCCGGGCGTCGAGGGCGGCCTGGAGTTCGTCCAGGGCGTCGGCGTCTCCGGCCACGACCGTGGACGAGGGGCCGTTGACGGCGGCGACGGAGATTCGGTCCTGCCAGGGGGTGAGGTCGATCTCCCCGGCGGGCTGGGCGACGGAGACCATGCCGCCGGCCCCGGCGATGGCGGTGATGGCCTGGGAACGCAGGGCCACGACCCGGGCGCCGTCCTGGAGGGAGAGCGCGCCGGCGACGGTGGCGGCGGCGATCTCGCCCTGGGAGTGGCCGATGACGGCGTCGGGCTGGACGCCGTACGCCTGCCAGAGGGCGGCGAGGGAGACCATGACGGCCCAGAGGGCGGGCTGGACGACGTCCACCCGGTCGTAGCCGGGGGCGCCCTCGGCGCCACGGAGGACGTCGATCAGCTTCCAGTCGGTGAACTCGGCCAGCGCGTCGGCGCATTCGGTGATGCGTGCGGCGAACACCGGCTCGGTGTCGAGGAGTTCGACGGCCATCCCGACCCACTGGGAGCCCTGGCCGGGGAACACGAAGACGGTCTTGCCGGTCACGTCGGCCGTGCCGGAGACCAGCCGGGCGGGCTCCTCGCCGGCCGCGAACGCCTCCAGGGCGGCGGCCAGTTCGGCGCCGTCCTCGGCGACCACGGCCGCGCGGTGGGCGAACTGCGTGCGGGAGACGGCCAGGGAGAGGCCGAGGTCGGCCGGGTCGGCGGGGGCGGTGTCCAGGTGCTCGCGCAGGCGGCGGGCCTGGTCGCGCAGGGCCTGGCCGGTCCGGGCGGAGAGCAGGAAGGGGAGCGCGCCCGGGGCGGGGGTCTCCCCGGCGGGCCGCTCGGTCGTCTCCTCGGCGGGCCGCTCCTCCGGGGCCTGTTCGAGGATGACGTGGGCGTTGGTGCCGCTGACGCCGAAGGAGGAGACCCCGGCCCGGCGCGGACGCCCGGTCTGCGGCCACTCCCGGGCCTCGGTGAGCAGCTCGACCGACCCGGCCGTCCAGTCCACCTGCGAGGACGGCGCGTCCACGTGCAGGGTCCGCGGCAGCAGGCCGTGCCGCATGGCCAGCACCATCTTCATCACGCCGGCCACCCCGGCGGCGGCCTGGGTGTGCCCGAGGTTGGACTTCACCGAGCCCAGCAGCAGCGGCCGTTCACGGTCCTGCCCGTAGGTGGCCAGCAGGGCCTGGGCCTCGATCGGGTCGCCCAGCCGGGTGCCGGTGCCGTGCGCCTCGACGGCGTCCACGTCGGTGGTGGAGAGCCGGGCGTTCTCCAGGGCCTGGCGGACGACCCGCTGCTGGGAGGGGCCGTTGGGCGCGGTCAGCCCGCTGGAGGCGCCGTCCTGGTTGACGGCGCTGCCGCGGACCACGGCGAGCACCGGGTGCCCGTTGCGGCGGGCGTCGGAGAGCCGCTCCAGCAGCAGCATGCCGGCGCCCTCGCCCCAGCCGGTGCCGTCCGCGGCCTCGGCGAACGCCTTGCAGCGCCCGTCCGAGGCGAGCCCGCGCTGCTTGGAGAACTCCACGAAGGACAGCGGGGTCGACATCACCGTGACCCCGCCCGCCAGGGCGAGCGAGCACTCGCCCTGGCGGAGCGCCTGGACGGCGAGGTGGAGGGAGACCAGCGAGGCGGAGCAGGCGGTGTCCACGGTGACCGCCGGGCCCTCGAGGCCGAAGGTGTAGGAGATGCGGCCGGAGACCACGCTGGCGCCGATGCCGGTCGCCAGGTACCCCTCGGCCGCCTCCGGGGCCCTGGTCACCAGCGCCGCGTAGTCCTGCCCGTTGGTGCCGGCGAAGACGCCGGTCCGGCTGCCGCGCAGCGACCGCGGGTCGATGCCCGCCCGCTCGATGGCCTCCCAGGAGGTCTCCAGCAGCAGCCGCTGCTGCGGGTCCATGGCCAGTGCCTCGCGCGGGCTGATCCCGAAGAAGCCCGCGTCGAACTCCGCGGCCCCGTACAGGAAGGCGCCCTCGCGGACGTACGA